>CAMCLY010000068.1 GCA_945875805.1 uncultured Myxococcales bacterium
GGGATATTTCTTCAATGCCATTGAGGCATGGTTGATGTAGGGAGAAGAGGAGGAGTTGGCATGTCCTGGTTTATTTTTGGCAAAAAGAAGTCGTCTTTGGGGTGTGGCTGTCAGGCGGGTTCGACTGAGGTGAGTGGGCGTGGGTTTATGTGTGCGGAGGATGGGGTGTGTGGCTGTGACGTTCGGCATGGAGGGGCGTGCCGTGTTCTCGTTCTTGGATCGGGGTGCAAGTCTTGTCGTGTGCTGTATGAGAATGTGAAGGGTGTAGTGTGTGCTTTGGGGTTGGCGGGGGAGGTGGAGTATGTCACGGATATGGCGGTGATTGCCCAATATGGTGTGATGTCGATGCCTGCGATTGTCGTGGATGAAAAAGTGGTTTCTGCGGGGAAAGTATTGTCGTCTCAAGAGGTGGAGCGTCTTTTCCACAGGCTTGGGTATTGAAATTATTGTGATGGTTTGGTGTTGGTGTCGTCGGGATTTCGTTTGGGTTTTGTGTGCTCTGGGGGAGGTCCGGCGCGTATCCGCCTTTGGGCGGATAGCGCCGGGGGCGAGCGTATCGGCCGCAGGCCGATAGCGAGCCGCCAAAAGGGGCATGGGTAGGAATGGAAAAATGCGGATGTTTTGCGATTCCGTGCTATAAGGTCACCCCAGAAGAAGAGGTTTGCCCCCTTCTGATCAACGTCCGAGCAGGGAAAAGGCCGGGCTGAGCGGAGCTCTTGGAAGTGCGGGGCATTTTGGATTGACAGCATTTTTTGACAATTTGGAGTTTCTTTTGACTCGCAGGATTTTGATTAATGGGCGACGTGCGGAAGAGGTGCGCGTGGCAATCGTTGACAATCAGACGCTGGATGATTTTGAGATAGAGACGAAGCGGAGCGGTCTTTTGCGGAACAACATATACCGCGGAGTGGTCTCGAATATTGCGCCGAGTCTGAATGCGGCGTTTGTGGATTTTGGGGATCAGAAAAACGGCTTTCTGGCGTTTAACGACGTGGTGGAGAGTGCGTATGCGCGTCCCGTGAAGGACACGTATAAGATAGCGGACGTGTTGGTTCCTGGTCAGGAATTGATCGTTCAGGTGATCAAGGATGCGACGGGTCTGAAGGGGGCGCAGGTGACGACGAACATCAGTTTGGCGGGTCGTTATCTGGTGTTGCGTCCGAAGGATGCTAAGAGTGGAGTGTCACGCAAAATTGACGACGATTCACGGGCGGATTTGACGCAGAAGATTCGCAGTTTGGATTTACCTGACGGTTATGGCTGCATTGTCCGGACGAATGCGATGGACCAGCCTCGCTCGATGTTGCTGAGGGATGCGAAGGCGCTGATTCAGCTGTGGCATAAGATTGAGAGCGAGTTTGAGAAGGGGAAGGAGCCGAAGCTGCTTTATAATGATCAGGACATCGTGGTGTCGGTGATGCGCGACTATTTTGATGCGACGATCAGCGAGGTGTTGATCGACGACAGGTCGTGTTATGAGCGGGCGCGGACGTATGTGCGGGCGACGTTTGCGGGGGGCGAGGATCGCGTGCATCTTTATGAGGACAAGATGCCGATTTTCTCGCGGTTTGCGTTGGAGAAGCAGATCGAGCAGATCTATGCGCGTCAGGTGCAGTTGCCGAGCGGCGGATTTATCGTGATCGATCCGACGGAGGCGTTGACGGCGATTGACGTGAACTCGGCGCATGCGACGAAGCGCGAGACGCAGGATTTGACGGCGTATCATACGAATCTGGAGGCGGCGGCGGAGATTGGTCGTCAGTTGCGGATGCGTGATATTGGCGGTCTGATCGTGGTGGATTTTATCGACATGCGTCTTGGGAAGCATCAGCGGGATGTGGAGCGCGTGATGCGCAATGCGATGGCGCGTGACAAGGCGCGCAACAAGGTTGAGCGGATCAGCGCGAACGGACTGTTGGAGATCAACCGTCAGAGGATAAGTCAGGCGTTGTCTCAGCGGACGCATTTGGAGTGTCCGACGTGTGGCGGTCGTGGGTTTATCCCGAGTGCGGAGGCGATAGGGCTGACGTTGATTCGTGAGATTGACGCGCGCGCGGTGGCGGGCAATCTTGGCGGGGTGGTGATCAAGCTGCATCCGGATGTGGCGCAACAGCTTCAGAACGAGCGCCGGCGCGAGTTTGCGCAGATGGAGATCGAGTATGGGATTCGGATCGAGATCGTGGCGTGTCGTGAGATGTCGCGTGGTGACGAATCGGTGGAGTGGCTGACGAAACGCCAGGAGGACGCGCTTCATCCGGAACGGAGTGTGTCGTCTGGTGAGGCGGCGTCGATCATCGACGTGGCGGAGAGCTACGAACATCAGGATGGCGGTGATCTTTATCGTCCGAATGATTTTGAGGAATTTTCGAGTGAGGAGGCGCGTCGGCGCCGCGCGTCGCGCCGGGCGTCGCGTCGTGAGGGCGGTGAAACGCCGCGTGAACCGCGTGAACCGCGTGAACCGCGTGAACCGCGTGAACCGCGTGAAAGCCGCGCCGACGTGCGTGAGGCAGTGCAGTCCGACGCCGACGGCGTGGTGGATCATACGTTTGCGCTGTCCGGGATGGCGGTGTTGTCTGTGCTTGTGGACGGCATGTCGGGGTATATCTCGGAGGACAGCGCGGAGACGGGAGCCCGTCGTTCTCGATTTGGCGGTCGTCGCCGTGGATCGCGTCGGCGAGAGTCTGGCGGTCTTGTGATGGATCTCAGGATGTTTGTGCTGGACATCGTCAAGGCGGTGTGTGTGCATGCGCTTGGGTTGTCGGGGGATTTGTCCCGTCGCGAGATGGTGGAGCGGATGTCGGAGGTGTCGTCGTGGCTCATGGACAGCGCGCGTCTGGCCAGGAATGATGCGAATGATCGGGTGGATTTGTTGCGCCATGCGATCACGTCTCGTCATGCGAGCGCGCGTTTGTCGTGTCTTTTTGAAGGCGACGTCAGTCAGGCGGACGAGCTTGCCACGTTGCTGTTGAAGGAGCGCGATGAGGTTTTGGGTGCCCATCCGGATCAGGGGGTGGGGGTTGACGGGGGCGTGGATGTGCTCCGTCAGCGGTTGTCCGAACGTCTTGCGCGGATTTTTGGTGGGCCTGAAATGCCGGTGGCTGAGGTCCGCGTGCAGGCGCGGAGTGCGAAGCCGGTACGCGTTCGGGGGGAAAGAGCTTCGCGTGAGCGCAGGGTGTCATCAGAAACGCCTGAGGAACGTGTGGTTCCGCGCGTGGAGGTGGATGTGGCCGCCGAGGTGGTGGCGCCGAATGCCGAAGTGGCGCCGAGTGCCGAAGTGGTGCCGAGTGCCGAAGTGGTGGAGCAGGAAGGACGCGGGACGCGCACGCGGAACCGTCGTCGGGGTCGTTTGCCGATATCGCAGGAAGATGAGGGTTTGCAGGAGGCATCGGTGGAACCTGTGCGTTCTGAGGAACCTGTCGTGCCGACGGCGTGTCATGAAGACGGATGTGTGGTGACGTCGGATGTGGCGATTCCGCCGATGACGCGTGAAGTGGACCAGGTGCCGGAAGTGGTGCAGGAGCCTGTGGTGGCGTCGCGTGCGCGCCGTTCCCGAGGCGAACGCCGTCGTGAAAGTGAACGGCGGAGTGCGTTGGCTGAAGGGGAATCGCGCGAGTCGGTATCTCCGGAGGCGGTGACGGGTTCGGAGGCACGGCCGGTCGTGTTGGCGGAATCTCCGTCCGTGGTTGAGGCGACGGAGGTGCCGGCGTCTGTCGAAACGGTCGAAAGTGCTGAAGGGACGTTGTCGCGCCGTCGTTCACGTCAGACGCGTCGTGGTCGCATGGACGGAGCGGGTCAGGGTGACGTTTTGCCGTTGTCGGTGGACGTGAGTCAGGGGGAAAAGCCCCGTGTGATTGTCGATCCTGTGTCTGAGCTTGAACCGGTGGTGGCGCATACGGAAGCGGAGGCGTCGGTGTTGGAAGTTCCCGTGCGAACGGGGGCTGGACGACGCGCGCGTCGTCGGGTGAGCCCGGTGGATGCTGAGACATTGTCTGAGACTGTGGTGGAACCCGAGGTTCAGGCGGTACAGGAATCGACGTCGGCGGCCGACAATGGAATGGCGTTGTCGGGTGAGACGCGTGTGTCAGAGAAGGACGAAGGGCGTCGGAGCCGTCGCCCGCGCCGCCCGCGCCGTGGTGAAGCGGTGGAGCCGTTGGTGGAGCCGTCGGTGGAGCCGTGCGAACCCGAGGTGCGGGAAGCACGTCGCGAGGACGTCGAAAAGCCGGTGGTTTCAGAGAAATCGGTGGTTTCAGAGAAGCCGGTAGAGTCCGAACGTCAGGATGGGCGTCGTAGTCGTGGATCGCGTCGTCGGTCGTCGCGTGCGGAGAACGTGGAGGTTGCGGTCGAAGCGCCGGAGGCCGAAGTGGATCCGGTGGGAGAAGCGCCGGTGGCGGAGGTTTCGGTGTTGCCGGGTGGCGAGGTGCGCAGTACGCGCCGGGTGCGCCGGGCGCGGGCGGTGCCGCTCAATCTCGAGGGGTATGTGCTGGCGGATCCGGTGGCTCAGGGCGTATGTGCGCCGAAGGCGCCGGAGACCCCGGAACCGGTGGATGCTGTCGAATCCGTGCCGGTGGAGCCGGTCACACCGCGCCGTCGCCGGACGCGTTCGTCGGCAGTTCGTGTCGAGCAGGAGTCGGCGGCACCGGAGGCTGTAGTGCCGGAGGCTTCGGGCGCGGCGTCTTTGGAGGAAACGCGTCCGCGCGTTCGCCGCACGCGCCGCAGCCGTCCTGAAGGTGAGGAGTAGAACGTAGCTCAAAGGTTCTCTGGTTCACCTCTGAGTGGAGGGTGGCAGAGGGGGTAGCGGCGTATGCGCGCAGGGCCTTTGGCCCGAGCCCATAGCCGCGTAGGGGGAGGCTTCCCCCGCCCCGAAAAAAGCCCTGATGCAGAGGTTCTTTAATGAAATGGGACGCCATTGCATGATACGCGGTGGCGTCTTTGTGTGTGGCAATCCTTTAAACTTGAATGGAATCGAGATGATCACAAAGCAGGAACTGAGTGTTCTCATTGGCGCCGAACTTGGACTGAGTGTTTCGCAGACGCGGGCGGTTTTGGATTTGTTGGACGAGTCGGCGACGGTTCCCTTTATTGCGCGCTATCGCAAGGAACGGACGGGGGGGCTTGACGAGGTTCAGATACGTGCGATTGAGGAGCGTCGTGATTACCTCAACGAGATGTCAGAACGTCGCGAGACGATTTTGTCGGCGATAGAGTCCCAGGGGAAATTGACGGAGGAATTGCGGGCGAAAATCATGGCGGCGGCGACGAAGTCAGCGCTTGAGGATTTGTATTTGCCGTACAAGCCGAAGCGTCGGACGCGTGCGATGATTGCGCGTGAAAAGGGCCTTGAGCCGTTGGCGCGTGCGATTCTTTCCCAGACTCGCGAGGGGGATCCCCGTGCGTTGGCGCTTTCGTTTGTCAAGCCGGAGGCCGGGGTGGAGACGGTTGAGGATGCGCTGGACGGGGCGAGCGATATTGTGGCGGAGGTGATTTCGGAGAATGCGGAGGTTCGGGAGTATTTGCGTCAGTACATGACGGAATCGGGGGAGATGGTGTCGGAAGGGACGGAAAAAGCGGAGTCGGAGCGGTCGAAATTTGAGCAGTACTATCATTACCGGGCGCCGGTGAATGCGTGTCGCGGGCATCGATTTTTGGCGATTCGGCGGGGTGAGAACGACGGATTTTTGCGTGCGTATATCGAAGTGGACGAAGACGTGGCGGTGGATCGGATAACGGGGATGATGCATTTGGATCCGTCGTCGCCGTATGGTGCGTTGCTGGTGGAAGCGAGCCGGGATGCGTTTGAACGTCTGTTGATGTCGAGCATTGAGTCGGACGTGCGAGTGAGTCTGAAGCAGGAAGCGGATCGGGATGCGGTGGAGGTGTTTGCGCAGAATGTGGAGAATCTGTTGCTGGCGCCGCCGCTTGGTTCGGAGCCTGTGATTGGGATTGATCCTGGGGTTCGGACGGGATGCAAGTGTGCGGCGCTGGATGCGTCGGGCAAATTTCTGGACACGGTGACGATATATCCTCAGACGGGGAATGCGGCGGAAGCGTCGCGCAAGCTGCGTGCGTTTATCGAGCAGTATCCGCCGCGTGCGATAGCGATAGGCAACGGGACGGCCGGTCGAGAGACGGAGGGGTTTGTGCGCGAGGTGGTGTCGGGGTTTCCGGAGTCGCAGCGTCCTTATGTGGTGATGGTTTCGGAGGCTGGGGCGAGCATTTACTCGGCGTCGGAGCTGGCGCGCGAGGAGTTTCCGGATCTCGATTTGACGATACGAGGGGCGATCTCGATTGGTCGTCGTTTGCAGGATCCGCTTGCGGAGCTGGTGAAGATCGATCCGAAATCGATAGGGGTGGGTCAGTATCAGCACGACGTATTTCAGCCGCTTTTGAAGCGCAAGCTGGAGGAAGTGGTGGAAAGCTGTGTGAACCGCGTGGGTGTGGAGCTCAACACGGCGTCGGCGGAGCTTTTGAAGTACGTGGCGGGGATTGGCCCGTCGATGGCGCGCAAGATCGTGGCGTTTCGCGAAGCGAACGGGTGTTTTTCGTCGCGCGCGCAGTTGCTGAAGGTGAGTGGTCTTGGTCCCAAGACGTATGAGCAGGCGGCGGGGTTTATCCGTGTGCGTGGCAGTGCGAACCCGCTGGATGCGTCGGCGGTGCATCCGGAGCGGTATGCTTTGGTGGAGCGCATTGCGCAGGACATGGGCCGGTCGGTGTCGGATCTGGTTGGGAATGTGGCGCTGGCGGCCCGGATTCCGGTTTCGCGTTATGTGAGCGACGACGTCGGCCTGATGACGCTCAACGATATTGTATCGGAGCTGCAGAAACCGGGTCGCGATCCGCGTGCGTCGTTTGAGCCGCCCAAATTTGATGCGTCGGTGACGAAGATAGAGGATCTCAAGGTGGGGATGATCCTCGACGGGGTGGTGACGAACGTGACGAATTTCGGGGCGTTTGTCGATGTGGGTGTGCATCAGGATGGCCTGGTGCACATTTCGGCGTTGTGCGATCGCTTCGTGTCGAATCCGGCCGAGGTGGTGAGCGTGGGCGATTTGGTGCGCGTGCGCGTGATCGACGTCGATTTGGCGCGCAAGCGGATTGCGCTGAGCTGTCGCCTTCAGGATGCGCCGAAGCCCGAGCCGTCCGGGAATGGCGGTGCGCGAGGGGGGGAGAGGGCCAAGGGAAAACGTGCGAAATCCGGGGATTCCGGGGGGGCATCGTTTGGAAACAATCCCTTTGCGGGGCTCAAAAAAGGCTGATTGGTCGGGGGCTTTTTTGGGCCTTTTTTGGGGGGGGAAGTGTCCCCCCAACGTCGCTATTTGCCCTGCGGGCAAATACGCGCCGCCCCCCTCGCCGGGTTTACCGGAGGGTTTGGGCTTGGGCATACAACGTGGCAAGACAGACATTAGGGATGGCGATGGATGATATATCCTGGATGAAAGAGGCGATGAAGGAAGCGGCCCGGGCGGGCTGGGATGCGCATCCCAACCCGATGGTGGGGGCCGTCATCGTGAGGGATGGCGAGGAGCTGGGTCGCGGTTATCACCGGGGGGCGGGGCAGCCTCATGCGGAGGTCGAGGCGTTGCGTGACGCGGCCAGTCGTGGATTTGAAGATGTGCGTGGGGCGACGGTGTATGTCACGCTTGAACCGTGCAATCATTACGGGCGGACGCCTCCGTGTACGGAAGCGTTGATTCGTGCGGGGGTGTCGCGTTGCGTGGTGGGGACGATTGACTCGGATCCCCGGGTGTGCGGCAGCGGGATTCGTCGTCTTGAGGCGGCGGGGATTCGGTGTGAGGTGGGACTGTGCGCGCGGGCGTTGACGGCGCTGAATGCGGCTTTTTTTACGCGCACGCGGTTTGGCCGGCCTTATGTGACGGCGAAGTGGGCGATGACGTCGGATGGCAAGATTGCGACGGCGTCGGGGAGTTCGCGCTGGGTGACGGGGCCGGAGGCGCGCGCGCATGTCCATGCGCAGCGGGCGCGTCATGACGGGATTATGGTGGGCACGGGGACGGTGCTTGCGGACGATCCGCAACTGAACGTGCGTCTGGACGGCGCGCGTCGTCAGCCGGTGCGGGTCATTCTCGATCGGAGGCTGAGGATTCCGGCGACGGCGCGTGTATTTGAGCGCACGGAGGTGCAGAGAACGGTTTTGTTTACGTCTGGGGCGTCGTATGAAGCGCGCAGCGAGCACGTGAAGGCGCTTGAGGGGCTTGGGGTGTCGGTCGAATGCGTGGGCGTGACGTCGTCGGGGCTTGAGTTGCGCGAGGTGTTGGGGCGTCTCGTCGAGGGGTATCAGATGACGACGCTGTATTGCGAGGGGGGGGCGACGTTGCTGGGCGCGCTTCACGACATGGGGGTGATCGATGCGTGTCACGTGTATGTGGCGCCGAAGATCGCCGGGGGAATGGGTGCGCTGACGTGTATGGGTGGCGATGGGGTGGAGGCGATGTCTGAGGCGACGTCGTACCGGTTTGAGGATGTGTTGCGCCTGGGTGAGGATGTCTGTCTGATGGGGCGTGTGAATCGCCTTGTGGAGGATTGAAACAGGAGGGGGCGCGGCGTATTGAGGCGACGCCGAAATAGCCGCGCGGCGTCGCGTATCTGCCTGTGGCAGATAGCGGACGCCCCCTTGGATTGTCGGTCTGAAAAAAGTAGAAGTGGCGGGGGGATTGTCATAAACAGGCGAGGATTTTTGGAAACAGAAGAACTCTCGGAAAGGACGGACAGGAAGCAGGAATGTTTACGGGTCTCATCGAAAATGTCGGCAAAGTCAGGTGCATCAGTCCGGCGCGGGAGGGGGCGCGTCTTTCGGTGGCGTGTGATTTTGACGAGTATGAAGTGGGGGAGAGCATTGCGGTGAACGGGGTATGTCTGACGGTGGAGACGTATGACATGCTTGGGTTTACGGCGATGGCGTCGTGTGAGACGCTTTCGCGGTCGAATTTGGGGCTTTTGAAGCTGGGATCGTCGGTGCATCTGGAGCGAGCGTTGCGCCTTGGGGATCGGCTTGGTGGTCACATTGTGACGGGTCATGTGGACGGGACGGCGGAGATTTCTCGGTATGTGGAGCGCGGTTCGGGGCTTTCGGTGACGTTCAGGGCGGATGGGCGGCTGTGTCGTTATATTGTGGAGAAGGGGTCGGTGGCGGTGGACGGGGTGTCGCTGACGGTGAACGGGGTGACGGGTCGCGGTTTTGAGGTGATGCTGATTCCGCATACGCAGCAGGTGTTGATGGATGGGTTTGTGACGCTTGGTCGAGTGGTGAACATCGAGGTGGACATTCTGGGGAAATACGTCGAGAAACTGTCGTCTTGTCATTGTGCGGAAACTGGTGATATAGAGCGCGCGCCTTCGTCGCTGACGCTTGAGAAGCTGAGGGACTTGGGTTTTTGACTGAGAATTTGCCGGAGTCGGCAGCGCCGCTTTGCCCCTGATAATTGAATCGACATCGATGACCGCAGGTTGCGATTTTTGGGATGTTTGGAAGGGATCTGTAGGTGCCATGCTGCACTTATGGCAATAGGAGACATCCTATGTTGGCATCGATAGAGCAAGCGGTAGAGCAGTTGTGTCAGGGGAAGATGATCATTCTCGTGGACGACGAACACCGCGAGAATGAGGGCGATTTGTGCATGCTTGCGGAGCATGTGACGGCGGCGGACATCAATTTTATGGCGCGCTATGGACGCGGTTTGATCTGTCTGACGCTGACGCGCGCGTGGTCGGAGCGTCTTGAGTTGCCGCCGATGGCGTCTCGCAACACGAGTCGTTTTCACACGGCGTTTACGGTGAGCATTGAGGCGGCGGAGGGGGTGACGACGGGGATCAGTGCGGCGGATCGTGCGCATACGATACGGACGGCGGTTCGGGAGGGGGCGTGCGCGTCGGATTTGGCGCGTCCTGGGCATGTTTTTCCGATCACGGCGCGTGATGGCGGTGTGTTGGTGCGCATAGGTCAGACGGAGGGAAGCGTTGATCTTGCGCGTCTTTGTCATGCGACGACGGCGGCCGGGGTGATATGTGAAATCATGAAGGACGACGGCACGATGGCGCGCATGCCCGATCTCGAGCTTTTTTCTCAGATTCACGACATCCCCATAGTGACGATAGCGGATCTCGTGTCCTGGCGTCTGGCCAAGGAATCGCTGGTCGAGAAGACGCAGGAGACGCGCGTGCTGGAGGGGATGGCGCAAGGCTTTGTGGCGGTGTCGTTCCGGTGTGACATCGATCAGACGTCGCATCTTGCGTTGTGCTGGAACCTGGAGGGAATGCAGGAGACGGTGCCTCTCGTTCGAGTGCACAGCGGCGGGATGTGGAACGACCTTCTTGGGATGAACGACGACAACCACGCGTTATCTCAGGCGCTTGAGGCGATTCGTGCGCATGGGTGCGGGGTGTTGCTGTATATCCGTCGCGACGGCGACGTGTTGGAACACGCCCTTGGGGCACCGGCCTGCCGAGATGACGACGCCGTCAACCGCGTGGCACCCGAGACGCGGCTTTATGGTATTGGCGCACAATGCCTGCGCAAACTCGGCATATCCGATATGATCTTACTCACGGACGCCCCCAAGAAACTCGCCGCTCTGGAGGGGTTTGGGCTTCGCGTCGTCCGTACTCAATCGCTTCATCAATAAAGAGGATGATTCATGACAGTCATACATGAGGGCATGTTATCTGCCCAGAATTTGAAATTTGCCATTGTCGTTTCACGATTTAACTCGATGTTTACCGATCGCCTTTTGGAGGGCGCGCTGGACGTGATTCGCCGTCACAATGGCGATGTGGACGCGGTCGAAGTTTTTAAGGTGCCCGGTTGTTTTGAAGTGCCAATGGCGGCAGATCGGGTGGCGGCGAGCAAGAAGTTTGACGCGGTCATTTGTCTTGGGGCGCTGATTCGCGGGCAGACGCCGCATTTTGATTACATCGCGTCCGAGTGCACCAAGGGGATAGCGCAACTTTCGCTTCACTATCACATGCCCGTCACGTACGGCATTGTGACGGCGGACACGCTCGATCAGGCCATTGATCGCGCGGGGGCCAAGGCCGGAAACAAAGGTGCGGAGGCGGCTCTTGCCGCGATAGAAATGGCCGATCTCTTTTCGCGTATATAGGCTGTCAGCATGGCAAAAAAGAATTCCAAGACTTGTGTCGTCGAGCTTCCGACCGTGGCGTTTTCTCAGACGCGGACGGCGGCGGCCGCGTGGTTGTATGCGCTCCGGTATGAGCCCAATCAGGATGTGCCTGCCCTCAAGGCATTGCTCCGCGAGATTTATCCCGAGGCCATTCCCGATACCGTGTCCGCTCTTGTCGAGCATACGGGGGCTTTTGGGGGAGTGAGTGACGCCCTCGTCGACGATTTTATGACGGCGGTGCATACGGAGGGGTACGAGAGCCTTCCCTGGCGAGAAGACGTCACGCGCATTCTCATTTCCGATTTTATCGCGGCGCTGAAGTCGCCTTCCGTCCAGCTTTCCGAAGACGCCATCGTGCGCGTCACGTCTTTTCTTGACGACAAGTTGCGCGGCACGACCAAAAACGCCTTTCAGATCCTCGCCGGTCAGCGCACGCGCCTGCGCCGTGCCGTGCGTTCTCTCGTCCTGGCCGCGCTCTATCTCATGGAGTTTCGCAAACTCCACACCTTGGAGGACGTCTGTGAGGACCTCATGGATCTCGTCCAGGTCTGTCCCGATCCCGATTTTATCGTCGACGAATTTCCGTTTGACGGATTTTTTACCCCCGAAGGCCGGTTCAATGCGCGCGGGATTTATGCCTTTGACGAGGCCTCGCGCGTTTTGCGCGCGATGACGCCCTATCGCGAGCGCATCGACGAAATCATTCAGAACTCGAGCAAACGCTGGCGCCTTTCGCGCATGAGCCTCATCGATCTCAACATTTTGCGCCTTGGGACGTACGAACTCATGTTTGAGCGCGCCACTTCTCCGCGTTCTCTGATCAACGAAGCCGTCGAACTCGCCAAACAGTTTGGGGCCGAACAGAGCAAAAATTTCGTCAACGGAATCCTCCAGCAGATTTGTGTCGATAACCAGATCAACGTGGGATAGCCATGAATCGTCTGTGTTTTCTGATCGTTGGAGTCGCATTGTGTACGGGGTGCATGTCATACGACAGCACGCCGTCCGTGTCGCCGTCATCCGAAGACAGCCAGACTCGCCATTATCGCCCCGTTCATCCCGCCCATCCCGAGTGGAGCATTGGTGAACTCGGGTGCAGCCTTACGATTTATGCCGATGACATTCGGGTCAAGGTCAGCGCGCGTCGTCCCGAGTCGGTGGTGTTGCGCCAGAACGGCGTAATTTCCGGTCGTATCGTGCGTGTGGAACACGGTGCCCGTTTTGACGGCCCCAATGCGCTTGAGTTCCAGTGCATCACGCGCGACAGCGCGCACATCGTCACCGACGGGGGGACGATTCCGATTCGACGCACCCAGGCCGGGCTTTCCACCCCGCGCCTCGAAATTCGCAAACTCGCGGACAAGCGCCGTTACTCCTTGACCGAACACATCGACGCGGAGTCCTGCGAGGGCCACGAACTCGAACTTCCCTTTTCCACTCTGGGTGCCCTCATCTTCAGCATAGACGACCTCCCTCTTGCCCAGCGCGCCGGACTCGCCTGGTATGTCACGCGTTTTCCCGTTGCGTGCGAGTGATGCGCGATACACATCATGGGCCCTGAGAAACGTCGTGGCCGTTTCGCGTGACATCAGAAAGGGGTGGTGTTCCAGACTTTTATGGGGAACTCGACCCATGTTTTTTGTGGAGGGGGAAGTCTCCCCCTGAGCGGCTATTTCGCGCGGCGCGCCCTCAAAGTGCGCATATGATGCGTCAGCTGCGCTCAATACGCCGCTACCCCCTCTTCTGATCTCTATCCGAGGCGCTCATGGTATCTTGGGTTTGTCGGCATGTCATGGGACAAAATAAGTCTGGAAAACAAAACACTTCCCCAAAATATTGCGAATTTTATATATGTTTATAAAATGTTAAAGTTTATTCAGTCTGGGGGGTTCGCGGGAAGCGCCTGTGATTTTTGATTGTACCTTGCGTGTTTTGGGGGACAGACTGCTTGAGAATGAAGCATCATTTGAACACAAAACTGTGTAAATGGAGATTGCATGAAAATTAGTAACAAAGTGTTGTTTTGTTCTATGATACTTGTCGTGTGTGGCATGGGTTCGTGTAACGAAACGACCGAATGGAGTCCGTGGGATTGCAGCATGACAGGGGAAGGCTGCGTGCCCGAGCCCAAACCCGAGCCCGAACCGGAACCCGAACCCGAGCCCGAACCCGAACCTTCGGCAAAAGATTGTGGTGCGATTGCACACGGGCAGAATGGTTGCCTGCAGGGCAACATCGTTCTTTGTCATGATGGTGAGGCAGGGGTGATTGAAGGGGGCGACTGCGTGGCGCACTCTCAATATTGTACGCCTGATGAGACGGCCGAGTCGGGATTTGTCTGCAAAGAGCTCAACACGACGGACTGCATTTTTAATGACGACGTGTTTGCAAAGGGAGCGCGCGTATGTGACGGCAATGTGCTCCGCACCTGTTCGGAAGTGACTGACAGCGCATGGTCAGAAGGGACGGATTGTGCCGATAACGAGAACGGGGAGGTGTATTGCGATCCCAGTTTGAATGCTTGCCGCGCCTATCGCGCCTGTGGCGAGAGCGGAGACATTGCGCACGGCGCAGTGGTCTGCAATGACGAGGGAACGGACAAGGCGTGGTGTGAGGACGGAACACTCGTCGAACTGACTGGAGATGAAGCCTGTCCCGTCGTCGAGAATGCCACCTCTGTGTGTACGTTCGATACCGAAGCCACGTGTTCGTTTGTGTGTAACACCGGATATACACGGGTCCAGGACGCGTGTCAGGCCATAGAAACCTGTAATGCTGAAGGCGAAATCTATATTTCCGAAACCAACACATGTGTATGCGACACCGATAACCATTGGACGGGCGCTGCCGGAAGCTGTGCGTGTGAAGAAGGCTATGTGCCGGTAAACGGTCAGTGCGAACTGAAGACAACGTGTGATGCGAATAAGGAAATCTATATTTCCGAAACCAACACATGCGCATGTGACACCGATAACCATTGGACGGGCACTGCCGGAAGCTGTGCGTGCGAAACTGGCTATGTGTTGGTAAACGGTCAGTGCGAGCTGAAGAAAACATGTGATGCGAATAAGGAAATCTATATTTCCGAAACCAACACATGTGTATGCGACACCGATAACCATTGGGCGGGCACAGCCGGAAGTTGTGCGTGTGAAGACGGCTATGTGCCGGTAAACGGTCAGTGCGAACTGAAGACAACGTGTGATGCGAATAAGGAAATCTATATTTCCGAAACCAACACATGCGCATGTGACACCGATAACCATTGGACGGGCACTGCCGGAAGCTGTGCGTGCGAAACTGGCTATGTGTTGGTAAACGGTCAGTGCGAGCTGAAGAAAACATGTGATGCGAATAAGGAAATCTATATTTCCGAAAGCAACACATGCGCATGCAATACCGCCAAACATTGGGCGGGCGCTGCCGGAAGCTGTGCGTGCGAAACTGGCTATGTGTTGGTAAACGGTCAGTGCGA
>CAMCLY010000069.1 GCA_945875805.1 uncultured Myxococcales bacterium
GCGGCATCGCCGCACGGCCCTTTCGCAATTCATGAGGTGGTGAGGCTTGGGGCGTCGTGAAAGTGAAGCCTTTTCCATTCCCCACTACGATTAGGTTTTTGTGGGGGGACCAGTCCGGGATTGTCCTGTTTCGTGTTTCCTGTACCATATCCCTCCACCACACATCCCTCACCATACCCCTCCACACCTCCACACCATACCCCTCCACACCTCCACACCATATCCCTCCACACCATGCAAAGTCAGATGTTATAAGTGTGGTTCAAAGCCACCTGACTTTGCGTACACCGTGATCCGTCCGTACCAGCGTTCTCTGAAATTTATAGAAGCAATTCTGGCCGAAGATCAAGATACTGTAGCCAAAATGGTCGAGGAAACGCATCAGAATATGACATCAGTTCTGGCTTATAATAACGAAAATGCCCTCTCGTGTATTATATCTGTGCTGTGTTTTTATGCCGAAAATCAGTATTTCGTGATACGTGAATTTCCCACAGGCAAGGGGGTCGCGGATATTGTATTAATCCACAAACCGCGCGTGCAAAAGCCCGCCATGGTCATTGAACTCAAGTTTAAAAAAGGCGTCACCGCTGCCATTGACCAGATTCACAACAACCAATACCCGGACAGGTTAAAGGCGTTTTACGGCGAAGTGATCCTGGTGGGCATCGCTTATGACAAGCGCAAAGCGCACGATTGCGTGATCGAGCGGTTCGAGAGAGAAATGGCGCCGTGTTGACGAAATTCGTCTCGATGTGTTACGATTGCTTACGTGATGGCATACGACAGAAATCGGCGCAGGCCGCGCATCGGTCGTCTGATAATTGGGAGCTAGGGAAGGAATATGAATAAAATTCACAAAATAACTCAAACGGGGGGGGTAATTCACATTATCTGATATATCTTGAATTTAATTCAAGATTGTCGCACCGCACCGGCCGTCCGGCAGACGGAGGTGGGCGATGATGTCATCAAAAGCGCTCAACAACGCCTCGCCCAACACAGCCTTGTCGGTGCTCGTTTCACTCGACACCAAAGGCGCAGATATCGATATCAGCACAGCCAAATTCAGCCTGTATGGCTACGAAGCGCTCAAAAAGCAACTCGAAGCTGCACGAGCCATCCGACTTTTACTCTGTGCCCAACAGACTGAGCTTCAGGGTACCGAAGCCGAACGCCCTAAAACGCTCGAACTGCTTCAATCGATACTTGCCAGGGATTTGTACAAATGCCTTGACAAAAAAGCCGAGATCCGGGCGCTTCCTGTCGATAACCCGGGTTCAGCATTAACCATCATTCAAAATAAAGTCTCCACCGCCGGGGGAGATTTACAGGAGACCAACAACACCGCCCTCTATGCCGGTCCCGGTTATACGCTTGATGGTCTTGGTGCACTGCCATCTACACAGAATTATCAGGGCATGCAGTTTTTTGACGAAACGACTGCATCTTTCGGCACGATGTTCGAGAATTCATGGAATGGTGCAACCGATATCAAGCATTCATTCCTCGACAGATTGCACGAAATCTACAAAGACCGTTCACCTCGTGAAATCTATGAATATGCGCTCTATCGCATGTTCGAACATGACGATACAGGCAAAAGCCTCAATAAAGACACGGGCATTGCCAATACCAAAATCTATCACAGTTTATACAATTTCCAGCGCGATGCCATGATCGGCGCCATCGAAAAGATAGAAAAGTATAATGGATGTATCCTCGCCGATAGCGTAGGTCTCGGAAAAACATTCACTGCGCTCGCGGTGATTAAATATTATCTTCTCAAAAATGCAAATGTTCTTGTCCTTGCACCTAAAAAACTCCGAGAAAACTGGGTGCAGTACCGAGAAGATTACGTCACCAATCCCTTTGCCAGAGAATTTAACTACAAAGTACTCAATCATACCGATTTAACCCGAAAATCGGGATATTCTGACGGCATTGATTTATCAAAACTCAACTGGAACAATTTTGATCTAATTGTTATCGACGAATCGCACAATTTCCGTACCGACAGCAGTGAAAAAGAAACACAGAATACAACGCGATATCAAAAACTGCTGCAGGCCGTGCAATCCGGCGTCAAAACAAAAATCCTGATGCTCACGGCCACACCGGTTAATATCAAACTGAAAGATCTACAAAGTCAGATTAACTTTATTACCGAAAAGAAAGATGATGCGCTTAACACTGCTGGAATCGATAGTATCAAACAGGTTATCAAACGATCACAAAAGGATTTCAATCAATGGATGAAACTTGAAGACGACGAACGTACCATCGAAAGTTTCTTCCAGTACATGAACCCTGAGTATTTTACACTACTCGAAACACTCACGATTGCGCGTTCACGCAAACTCATTGAGCATTTCTATGATACTAGCGATGTCGGCAAATTCCCGACACGACTTGATCCCATCAATATTACGCCAGACTCCCTGATTTGCGGTCAATCTGACATTTCGGTCGAATCCATTGCAAAACAGCTCGATGAACTCAAACTCGCCGTTTATGCACAACTCAATTATGTGCGACTGGATGCACGCGATAAATACCCCGAGCTCTTTAACGAGACATTCAGTGATGTAGGTCGCGAGCGCACGACGATCAAACTCATGCGCGCAATGTTCCTCAAGCGCCTCGAATCACATGTTCGCTCGTTTATTGAATCCATCGATCGACTCATTTCAGAAATACAACGAAAAATAGATATTATCGAAAAAGTCAATCGCCTGGACGAATACACTTCTAATGATATAGCCGGCCTCACGGATATACAAAATCCCGTTGAAGATGATTTCGACGAAGATGATCTAGAACTTCTCAACACAAAAGAACTCAAAGTCGATCCACTTGATATTGACATCATAAAGTGGAAACCCGATCTCGAATATGATCTCCAAATTCTCAACAAAATCCGATCCGCCGTTATCTCTATATCCCCGGAAAACGACGGGAAACTCGCCGAATTACTCAAAATTATATATAATAAATGGGATAATCCGATTAATACAATAAATTCTCCCCTTCCCTCGCCCAATGGGAGGTGTCACGGCGAAGCCATGACAGAGGGGGTAGGTGAGGTCAGGGCCAACAAAAAAATCCTCATCTTCACCGCGTTCAGCGATACCGCCAAAGAACTCTACGAAACGCTTGCACCACGCTTTCTCAAACGAGGGATTTATACAGGTCTCGTCACTGGAACCTATTCCACATCGAATATCGAACTCCCCAAAGATATCAAAGCTCGCCTGAATCCTAATAAATTCGACTGTGTGCTTACCCATTTCTCGCCCAAATCAAAAAATCGCGATGCGATTATTTATGCAGATTATTCCCCCTTTCCCCTCGCCAGCATGGAGAGGGGAGAGGGGGTGGCTTGCGAAAGCAAGCCGGGGGAGAGAGGTGAGGTCAAAATCCCCGAAATCGACGTCCTCATTGCCACCGACTGCGTCAGTGAAGGGCAGAACCTCCAAGACTGTGATATTTGTATAAATTATGATATCCATTGGAATCCCGTTAGAATTATACAACGATTTGGTCGAATTGACCGAATAGGTTCGAATAATACTAAAATTCAACTTGTCAATTTCTGGCCAACCAAAGAACTCGATACTTATCTTAAACTCAGTCAGCGCGTCAAAACCCGCGTCGAACTGATGGACAATTCTGCGGCCAGCGAGGGCAGTCCCCTCAAACCTTCAAACCGCAGCAAACAAAGCGACCGTGAATTCACCTATCGCGCACGCCAGCTCGAAACGCTACGCGATCACGTCGTCAATCCCGAAGACATCGATGGCTCCATCCCGCTAACGGATATCAACTTGAGCGAGTGGAAAACCGAAGCCATGCATCTCATGGAGGAAGCCGGAAATCACGAGCGTTTATCCGCAATTCCGCAGGGCATATGTACCGTTGCCCCCGCCAATCATGATATTCCCGACGGTAGCGTTCTTTTCATTCTTAAAGCCATCGGCGGTGCGCATGTTGCGTCGTCGCTCGCCCCTTATTGCCCGATTCTGCTTGCACCCAATGACGAAGTCCTCGCTTCCTATAAATCGCCCAACAAGGTGTTGGCAATCCTGCGCGACACATGCGGTCGAGATGGCTTATCCAAAGTCACCAATGGTGAGAGGGATTTAGAGTGCGGGGCCAAGCAATTACACGCAGCTGCGGATTTACTGCGCAAAGCCATCGCCCACATCGCGGGCATCGACGAGGAAGCCGCCGCAGAATCGCTGTTCACCAAAGGCGGCACGACCATCGGCACGCCAAAAGCCGAGTTCGAGGTCGTATGTTTTGTATTATATAAAAATAATATAAAATGCGATGAACCAGAGTCCCCAAGCTACAAGCCGTGGCCCAAAACGCCAGAGGATAGTTTCGACAATACGCGAATTACCATCGATGAGGAAACTGCATCCAATATAAAAACAAACACAACAACGCCGGAACCACCTACACAGCCGAATGAAGTGCAAACGCGTCCCAAGTACACACTGGATATGCCCGGGGACAATACAAATGATGGTTACATCCATCTGGGAGGGAAATAATCATGGCCTTTCTCTCTTCCCTCCAGTTGCCCAGTGCCACGCAGGTCTGCGTCAATCTCCCCAAAAATCTGCTCAAAAAGCACAATTTCGCCGAATCCCTGCTCGATGACATCGTCGTGCAAAACGGCAAAACGCAATGTTTTGACCGTGCCATCATCGCCCCGCGTACCTGTGCCATCCCGAGTTATGCCGACGACACGCGCCTCTATGACGAAATCCACGTCCTCGAAATCGCCGTATCCCAGCGCAAAAATCTAGACAAACTCGAAGAGGCCCTGTTTCGCGCCTTCCCCTACGCGCTCATCCTCATCGCCCGTCACGACGACGCCGAACGCATCACACTCGCTCATTTCCGCACCAACGCCGCAGATAAGTCGCTCAATGTCCTCACCGACGTCATCCATTCGCGCTGGTTCGATGCAAATGCCCCACTGCCCCTGGCCGTCACCTACGCCGTACTGCCCAAAGACAACCTCTATGCCTTTTACAGTGCCATCTTTGACGATATCGTCATGGACAACGTCCGCCAGGTGTGGCCGGAATACGCACAAACTGCCCAAACAGCACGGCTCGCCCTGCAACTCTATCAAATCTACGATAAACAACGCAGCGAGGCATCTGCCGCACTCAAACGCGAAAAGCAGATGCACCACTGTTTGGAATACAATCGCAAACTCCTTGCGCTTCAAGACAAAATTGAAAAAATCCCGTCGTTGTGTGCCGACGAACTCACGGCATGCATGGCGTCGTATGCCCCAAATCTCGCATAACCACCTTTTGCAAAAGGATTCGGGGCGTTTTTTGGGGCGGCCGCTATTGGCGGTACCGCCAATACGCGGCTCGTGCGCGGCTATTTCGCTGCGCTCAATACGCCGCGCAATGCTTTTGCCACGGAGTTACCCATCATGGCAAAAAAAGACGAAAAACTACAGGCTTATGAAGAACTCACCACGCAAATGAATGCTTCGACCGTTGCACTGGACGCCGATAAGCGACAAAAACTATACGAAATTCTGCACCAAAAACCAGAATTTGCACAACTCCTCGAAAAGTTCAAAGACCTTTGCTGCGATGATGAACTGCGCAAAGCCATATCAGAAGTGTGCCCCGCGAGTGAAGCTGACGATCACTTTGACTTCAAGGCCATGCTACAATCTATGGGAGCCTATTGCAAAATCGATCCCGACAAAGATGGCTATGTCTTTAACTGGCCAGGCAAGCAAACGGCAATACAACTCGCCAACGAACCCACCGAAAACACACTGATTCCAGATAAAGCCGATTCCAGAGACTGGGATACGACGCAAAATATCTATATCGAAGGCGACAATCTCGAAGCCCTCAAATGTTTGCGGAATGCTTATGCCGGCAAGATTAAGATGATTTACATCGATCCACCTTATAATGCAGATGCTATGACACCATACTGCGATTATTTTCGTGGAAAAAAAGTGTCTTCCGATGATGCAGGAAAACACACAAAATGGCTCAACATGTTATATCCAAGATTGATGCTTGCAAGAGAGTTAATGAGTGAGGACGGAGTGATATTTATCAGTATAGATGATAGCGAACAGGCGAATATAAAAAAAATATGCGATGAATTATATGGATCTGAAAATCTAGTTAATATTATATGTGTAAACATGAGTAATGAGTCTGGGCCGAAGATTAATAACGCGATCAGAGGGATTAAATATCCTAAAATCAAGGAATACCTGCTAATATATGCAAAAAACAAATCATCTCGCACCTACAACATTACCATTCCAAAAAGAAATAAAGAAACATGGGATGAAGAGTATAATTTAATTATTCCAGAGCTAACTAATGAGTTACGCCAAAAACTAACTACCGTAGAAATTGAAGAAAAAAATAGAATCATTCACAATCTCACACTATGTTCACTAAACGAATATATGAAACAAAAGAAAGTAGTTGGGGATGATTTATGGAAGTTTAATAATGCCTTTAGAATTGTTGCATCAAAACCAAACACTTCGCTACTAAAAAAGGCAAAGGAGAGAGATAAATTTGTAGCACAGCTGGAATATATAAAAAATAATAGTGGCGACGATAAATTGATTAGAACAGATTTTAATAGAGAAACAAACACAGCAAGGATTGAACTTTTGTTTGCTGATGATAAGATGCAGTTCTATTATGGAGATCATTGGGATGATATTGTAACTACGGGGGGGATAGGCCAAGAAGGTAGTGTACCATTTTTTGGTGGAAAGAAGCCATTAAAACTTTTAGAAAGAGTAATTGAAACTATTGTGAAACAAGAGCCAATGGTTGCATTAGACTTTTTCTCAGGTAGTTCAACCACTGCACATGCTGTGTTGAAATTTAATAATAGTAATAAATTAAATAATAAATTTATTATGGTGCAATTGGCAGAAGATTTAGATAAAGCATTTGAATTGGCACATACAAATGATGAAAAAACGAAAATTCAACAATGTATTAGTTATCTTGATAACCTTAAACCGCAACCTAAAAAACATAATCTTTGTGAAATAGGTAAACAACGCATTCGGAATGCTGGTGACCAAATCAAAGCTGACAATCCGCTCACGGCAAAAGACCTCGACATCGGTTTCCGGGTGTTTCGCGTGGGTAAATCGAACATTCCCAAGTGGTGGGCTGTCGATGATGCACAGCGTCAGCTCAATATGTTCGATAATGAAGTAGACAAACGAACAGATGAAGAGAAATACCGCGCCGTTGCTTACGAATTCATGCTCAAGCATAAGTGCATGCTCGATGCACGTGTCGATGAATACCTTACACCAGAGCAGATGGCTAAGACGGGGGGCAAACCGTTGTTCGTCGTCGATGGGGCCTTGTTTATCTGTCCTGTGGGCGGCGTCAATGCCGCATGGGCAACATCCGTTGTCGCGCTGCGTCGATCGCGTTATGCGATGACCAGCAATGACGCCTGGTTCGTCGCAGTCAATGATACGCTCGACGATAGTTCTGACAACCGCGACAGCGATAAGTTGCTGGCGGTCAAAACACTCGTCGAAGCTGGGCTTCCAGCAAAGCATTTCCTGCATATTTAGGAGGTATAGTTATGGCAAAACAAAAAGTCGCAGCGAGTCAAGGCAATCTAGCTCTGGAACCCTCGTTTTTTCACTATACCTATATGGATCATCAGCGACCTGCTGTCGATGCGGCGGTGTCGCTTTTTCAGGATATTCCCATTCAAAGCGGGCAAGTTGGCAATACCAATCCCTGTGCAACATTTTTGGAGGAGAACAAGCAAACACTCCTGCAAAATCTGCAGACGGTACAAACAGGAAACTGTATTGAACGCACGGGTAAGATTTGTTTCGACCCATTTCCGCAGTTCGATATCGAAATGGAAACCGGGACGGGAAAGACGTATGTTTATGTGCGAACGATTTACGAACTGCTCCGAACGCATCATCTGTGCAAATTCATCATTGCCGTTCCGAGCAAGGCTATTTTTAATACGGTGAAGGCTCAACTTGAGGATATGCGCTATCATTTTGAAAAAGAAGAGTTTCCCGAAATCAGCGCAGCACAATACATTATCTACGAAGACGGTGATGCCAGTCAATTGACGCAATTTGCTAGTGCTTCCTTCGGCATCTTGCTCATGACCATTCAGTCATTCAATAAATTTAATGCCCCCAAAAACAAAGACAATAACATTATTTATCAAAAGAACCATGAAGACAGCCCCAATGGTCGGCCTCTCATAGAACTCGTTCGCGAAATGCATCCTGTTGTTATCATTGACGAGCCACAAAAAGGCTTTGGAACGGCAATATCTAAAGAATCTATTCGCAGATTATTGCCACTTTGTGTGTTCAATTATTCAGCAACGCACCGCGAGCACCATCATCTAATCTATAAATTGGGTCCTGTCGAAAGCAATAAACTAAAACTCGTTAAATCCCTCACTGTAACTGGATTCGGAAAAGGAGAGGATAACATCGAATTTTCATTTACTCCTTATATTAAACTGCTCAAATGCGAACTCAAAAAGAATGGTTCGGAAGCAATTGAGTTTGAATACATTGATTTGAACAAGAATAAAGCTGAAATCAAGACGCTAAAGAAAAGTGCAAAAGATAGCCTGGTTTCGGATTTCTTTGCAGGTAACTGCGATCTTGCAGATATATCAGGCAATGATGCTTATATTGGTTGGAAGTTTGACCCAAGGGGAACGGTTTATTCAAACGATGACAGACATATTACCATCAATGGAACAAAATATTATCTCGACCAGGCTGTTGGCGAGGATTTCGATAATGATGCGCTCAAAAAATTACAAATAGAAACGACGATTCGTGTGCACTTACAGCGTGAGAGAAATTTGATTGTCAATCGCCAGAAATTAGGCAAATCTCGGTATAAAGTTTTGAGCTTATTTTTTATAGACAGAGTCTCCAATTATGCCACGAGTAAAACTGTGCGGGATGGCAAATATGCAAAGATGTTTCGTAAGGCATACGCCGATATTATCTCTGAGTTCCCTGACGTTGAAGATTATTGGAATGAAAGGCTCAAATTTTCTTCAAGCGAAGAAACTAACCCCATTGACAGATTCCATAATGGCTATTTTGCGATATCAAAAGGCACTTATAAGGATACCAACGAAACCAATGATAGTGAGACCGGAGCCAAAACAAAGCTTTCGGCAGAAGATCAGGAAGCCATTAAGGCGATTATATCCGACAAAAAGAAACTTCTCGACCCTGATTATCCATTGCGCTTTGTCTTTTCGCACTCCGCATTACAGGAAGGCTGGGACAATCCCAATGTCTTTCAAATTTGTACATTAACTGTTAGTCATTCGGATATTGCAAAACGACAAAGGCTGGGACGAGGTATGCGCATTCCCGTCGATGAGTTTGGCAATCGAAACAATAAAGAATCCAATGGCAGAGATTGCGGTGATCTTAAAAAATTCGAATATGATGAATCGATCAATCGACTTCACGTGATTGCCAATCACTCTTTTAAACATTTTTCTGATGCACTGCAAAAAGATTATGCCAACGATGGCGTTATCTTTGGCGAGTTTACGGTAGCAGTTATTGCTCAAATCGAAGTCAAGGATGAAGCGGAAAATAAAACAATTCGAGTCTCACCTGCGGCAGCATCGTGTATTATGGAATCGCTAAAAGCGAGAGATTATATCAAAGACCAAACCTATACGCAGACTGTTGATGGAAAAAAACAGGAAATTACGACGACAGTAGTAACTCCAAAATTACGTGATGACTTAAACTATCGTCCAGAAAAAATAACAATTCCATTGCCCGAAGACCTTGATCCGAGTCTTCAGGATCAATTGAGAGCGGAAGTCCTCAAGCGACTGTCCGAAGCATCCGAAAAAATAATCATTCATTCCGAACGCGAAAAAATAAGCAATAAGCGTTTGGACAAGCCCGGATCTGTAAAACGGAAGTGCTTTGAAGAACTATTTGAACGCATAAAATACAAAACCACCTATGATTATACATTCAGCACATCAGAATTTATACAGCGCTGTGTTCGACGATTAGAACAAGCAGAAAACAGAGAACTCAAACCCGAAACAATTCTAATGATTACAGGTACGATGGAAATCAGTTCTGGAGGCGTTATAGGGCATGAAACTGAGAATAATATTAAAACTCTAAGCACAGTACAGAAAAAAGTGTCAGAACTTCCAGATATCGTTGACAAACTACTTGAAGACACGGCAATGCTCATCACACGGCGAACCGTCATTGAAATACTGAATCAGAGCGGAACTTTATATAAATATTTCGAAATGTCCGACAGATATTTAAAAGTCGTCAGAAAAATTATCAAGGAGGAACTCGTCAAATCCAAATTGGATGGTGGTATTCAATATCACCCAAACGGGGAACTTTATGATATTTCCATATTTGATCCCCCGACGGATAATTATCCTAAAATCGATGGCAAGGATATCGACACAGAGGCACAAAATAATTATGACAATGATGGAAATCGCCGTGAAACGCGTTCTTTGACAAAATACGTGCGTTGTGACAGCGAGAAGAATGAACAACGCATATTGGAAAAACTTGAACTTTTGCCCAATATCAAAATGTATGTCAAACTCCCGAATGATTTCGAAATACCAACACCTCGTGGTACTTATATTCCAGACTGGGCAATCGTCAAAGAGGTGAATGGTGAAGATCGATTATACTTCATCTTTGAATCAAAGACTGCAAGCCACAGTGATATCATGAGTGATATTGAAAATGGTACAACCAATGGCATCCATGATGATGCACAGCTCACGAAAATTGCTTGTGCCATTAAACATTTTGAAGCCATTAACACAGGGGTTCAATACTTTCCTGGGAATGTAGAAGATTTGATGGAAGTATAATGTTTTTCCGCCCGCGTATCGCAGATAGCGGCGGGCGGGCGGCGTATTTGCGGCAATGGGGCATGCCCCATTGCCGCAAATAGCCAGCCCGGGCGAGCCGTATGCGCAGCATAGGCGAGCCCTCAACAAAGAAGATATCAAGCCTGACCTTGCCACGTCATGGTCGCCGACGAGTGCTTCGCCGACACGAAAGACATGCAGAGCGTCACCAATACCCTGCACGATGCGGGGCTAAAGGACGAACACTGGATCGTGGTGTAGGGCAATCGGAAATTTGGGGGCAACCTGAGAACGCAGCGATATGCATCCAAACCCTTAAAATTCCTCGCCTTTTTTGCTTGGGCGAGTTATGCGTGAGTGCAGGGGATGCATATCAAGCTACATGATGCAGTGCTTTGGAGAGGAGAAATAGCCATGGATTTAGCGCAAAACCATTTCTTTAATGACATCTGTTCCATTATCGAAAGTGGACGTAGACAGGCGTATGCCGAGGTCAGCAGGCTCATGATCAAGAGCTACTGGAAAATCGGGCAACGCATCGTCGAAGAGGAACAGAAGGGTAACAAGCGAGCCGAGTACGGCGCACAACTGATCGACGAATTGGCTGCACAACTGACACACATCTACGGCAAAGGCTTTTCGGGACGCTATCTGCGTGCCTTCAGGAAATTCTACTTGTCTTTCCCAGACTATGAGATTTGGAAATCGCGATTTCCGAATCTCACTTGGACGCATGTATTCAAAACGCTTCGCGTCGAAGACCCAGTCGCCATTCGTTGGTATCTGACGGAAGCTTCGCGGGAAATGTGGAGCGTGCGAACGTTGGATCGCAACATCAGCACACAATACTATGAACGGCATTACCAACAGCCAGCACTCTCCAATCATCAACCAGATTTGGCACCATCCAAAGCGGATGCAATGGAGCTGTTTAAAAGCCCGGTGATTGCAGAGTTTTTGGGATTTCGGCAGGACGATTCCTATTCTGAGAGTGACCTTGAGTCTGCAATTATCGCGCATCTGCAGGAATTTATGCTCGAACTCGGACGCGGTTTTGCCTTTATGGCAAGACAGCAACGAATCTGTACCGATACGCAGGATTATTATATCGATCTTGTTTTCTACAATGTGGTCTTAAAATGCTATGTTCTCATGGATTTAAAAATCGGTACTATTTCACATCAGGATGTCGGGCAAATGGATATGTACGTTCGAATGTACGATGAATTAAAACGTACTGAAGGCGATAATCCAACCATCGGTATCATCTTATGTTCCGAAACGAGCAAAGATATAGCAAAGTATTCTATATTAAAAGGCAACGAACAGCTCTTTGCTACCAAATACAAATTATGCTTACCAAGCGACGAGCAGTTAAAACAAGAAATAGAAAGGCAAAAAGAGCTTTTCTATATGCAGCATCCAGAGAAGAAACCTTTGAATAAACATGAATAAAGTTTTATCTGTGTAAGATAAAACATCAATGTTGTTATCCTAATCGCGAGTCGTTCCATGGAGGAGAAGACACATGACGAACAAAAAGCATGAGATAACACCACAGTTGCCCTTAGAGACAAAAGATCTGGTGGCCGATCTGCGCCAAATCATCGACAGCGCACGCGCTAGGGTTGCTTCAACTGCCAACTACGAGCTCACCATGATGTACTGGCATATCGGAGAGCGGATTAACCGCGATGTGCTTGCAAATCAGCGCGCCGAATACGGCAAGCAGATTGTGTCGACGCTGGCGCGACAATTACAGGCATTGTATGGCACACGCGGGTTTGAGGCAAGAAGCATACGGCGTATGATGCAGTTTGCAAGCAAATTTCCCGATCTCAAAATTGTGTCGACGCTGTCGACCAAATTGTCCTGGTCACACATTATTGAGATTTTGTCGTTATCAGATCCATTGCAGAGTGAATTCTATCTCACACTGGCGGCGTCCGAAAGGTGGAGTGTGCGGACACTGCGTGAGAAAATCGACAGTATGCTGTACGAACGCACGGCCATTGCCACCAAACCAGATGAACTCGTCCGAAAAGATCTGGCTGAATTGCGCGATGACAATGCCCTTTCACCCGATTTGGTTTTTAAGAGCCCCTACTTTCTGGAATTTACAGGTCTTAAGGGGATGTACAATGAAAAAGGAGAGTGTCAAGAAAAGTGTGTAAACGTTATTGTCAATACTGATTCCAGTCGGGACAAATGATGTTCAAAGCAGCCCTAACGCCAGCCCAGCCAGGAACCCAATCCGTCCAAGTTTCGGTTAGATCTTGGATACGAAGATAGAGTAACTTCTCGAGTGCTGCCACGCTTGGCAGACAGCCTTTAAATCGAGTTACCTTTCTTAGTGCGTTATTGACGCTTTCGATGACGTTTATGGTGTAAATAATCTTCCTAATGTCTGCAGGAAACTCAAAGAGCTGCGCAACAAATTTGAAGTTGTCCACCCAAACGCGGACGGCTCCTGGATAACTTTTTTCCCATTTGCATTGCAGGGTGTCTTTTGCCATCTCGGCCGCTTCCAGACTGACAGCTGCATAGATCGCTTTAAGATCAGAACAGAATTCCCTGTAATGCTTTCTAGGCAAATACTGTACACTGTTTCTGATCATGTGTACGATGCAACGCTGGAATTTTGTATTCTGTCCAAATGCTGTTTCGACGGCTTGCTCAATGCCTTTCAGACCATCTGCGCTGATGACAGTTATCTTTCTGACCCCGCGTTGTTTTAGTTCATCAAAAATGCCTAGCCATTCTTTTGCGCTTTCAGTTTCTCTGATCCAGAAGCCCAGGACGTCTTTTACGCCATTCTCATCCCGTGCAATTGCCACGTAGACGGCCATCTTCTGACTTGATCTTTCCACTTTGACATCAACATATAATGCATCGATGAAAACAAAGGGATAAATCGCTTTAAGTGACCTATCCTTCCATGCCTGAAGTCTTGGCTTGACAGCTTCTGTCATGTTGCTGATAGTTTCGGGAGAAAGCTCAAAACCATAAATATCCGCAATGGTATTGGAAATATCTCTGTCGGACATGCCGCGAGCATACATAGCAATGACCTTGTCTTGGATAGATGAAACATCTTTCGTACGCTTGGGTACGATCTTAGGCTCAAATGAACCTTCCCGATCCCTCGGAACTTCAATTTCGATTTGGCCATCTTTTGTCAACACAGTCTTTTTCAAGCTGCCATTGCGTCGATTGCTTGTTTGCTTGGGGCTGGAGGATGACTTTTCATAGCCTAGATGCTCTGCCATCTCCGCTTTGAGAAGGTCTTCGATAATCCCCGAAAAGGCATCTCGAACCAAGGCATAGGCTTCCACGGCTGACTCTGGCTTTTTTGAGCAGGATTGCAAAAGTGCCCGGGCTATTTCTTTGGCTCGTGGATCGCGATCTTCGATACGTCTAACTGCTGGTTTTTCTTTCTTTGCCATAAACCTCTCCTAATGTCCATGCCCCCACCTAACCATATAGAATGGGAGCGGAGGTTTACACAGATTTTCTTATACCCTACTGGATGGGTTTCCAGCCTGTAGACGGCGATCTTTTTTGCTGGATTTGGTTTTCCAGCCTGTAAACGGC
>CAMCLY010000070.1 GCA_945875805.1 uncultured Myxococcales bacterium
TCCGTGCGGGGGAAGCCCCCGCGCCCCCACCCACACCCAGACCTCGGCACCGCACAGCGGTGAATGACTGCACACACCAAAAATCCCCCAAAACTGACGCCTCACAAACGCCAGATGAAATCTAAACCCGGGCCATACTCGCAATCCCCTTGACGTATTGCGATATTGTGGCGTAAATTGCGCCCTCGCATCGGTAGGGCAAGGCGCCGTGCGATGTCACAAATACGAGGATCACAGCAAACCATGGAAAACGGTCCATGGCCAAGCACGCAGCATAGGAGGGGATGTTGAATTCTTCGAGCAATACTCCCGGAAGCGGTAATTTCAACGGATTGAAGGCAAATCCCGGTACGCCCGCACAGACGGACTCCACCGAGCCGATCATCCAGGAAGTTTACGAGCCCGAGCCCGACGATTATAATTATGTACCGCAGCTCCGCACAGTGGACGAACAGGAGTTACGCAACCTTGCCGCCATTCCTCCCAACACGGGCGTCGATCGACGCGTCTACATGGCAAGTGCCGCCTTCCTCATCGCCGCCCTGATTGGCGCAGGAATCGGATTCGCCATTGCCAGCAATGCCGCATCCAACGCAGATGTCCAGCGAAAATCCGCCCTCGCCCGCACGATCAAAACGACGGTAGAACCCAAATTCAAGGCCATCGAGGATCTCGAAAAGCGCATCGACGAATACGCCTCCGGGGCCTACAATGACTCCAGATTCAGCACATTCCCAACCCAGGTGCGCCAGATCAACTTCATGCTCGACATCGCAAGCGATGTGACGGCAGAATCCGTTCTGCTCGTGGGCGATTCGCGCGCAAACCCCATGAAGGGGTTGCGCACATACTCGGCCAAAACCATGCTCATCCGTCAGCTCCTCGAAACGCACATCGCCGAAACGCGAGCGGATTCCGAGTCCATCCTCAGCATCCAGTCCAACGCCGAAGCCGAAGCCCATATCACCTACGCCATGTCCGTCATTCCGGACGCCCTCTACAACATGGCCAAATCCGCGCCGCGCGAAACATACGCCAACGGCGTCATCGACATCTACACCTACAAAGACGTCATAAAGGACGACAACGAGGCTTCGCAGTTTTACAGTCAGCTCAAAATCGACGGTCGATGGTCCGAACGTCAGAGCATCATGAGAGACTATAAACCCGAAAATAAAAAAGAACTCGCTGCACTCGAAGAAGCCGGACTCACCCTCCCAAATCACCTCATCTACAAAGTCACTGACCGTTCCGGAAACCCCAAAAACCTCTTCGCCGATGAGCTCATCCTGGTCGATCGCGCGCTCTTTTTCGGAGCCTCCGCCAACGCCAAAGACCGATACGACTACCGCATCCAGCAACTCAAAAAACTCATCGGCGAAGCCAAACAGGCCAGCGCCACCATCGTGGCCGACCTCGACCAGTTCATCGTCCAATAAATCCTGACCTCGCAGCCCCACTCGGGCTCCGCAGGTCATCCCGTCTTTTCTTCAGTCCTATTCCATAGATTTGTGCCCAGGAGGGAGAGTTGAATTCTTCCAACAACAATTCAAAATTCAAAAACCTTGACGAACTCAAGGCTAAACTGGCCTCCAAAAATGGAGGGGCTTCCGCCCCATCGGGCTTCGGATTCGGAAGCTCCGGCGGATTCGGAGGCGGGTTCGGTGCAAAAATCCCCGCCAGGCGCCAGCAAGAACAGATCATCATCGAAGAGGAAGAAGAAGTCGGTCCCGGCAAACTCTTCGACTATGACATGAACCAGGTCGACGCCTCCCTCCTCCCGCCAAAAGATATCGCAAAACCCATCATGGTCGGCGTCATCGTCGTCATCTCGCTCGTCTTCGGCGGCTTCATCGGATGGTGCTGGCAAAACGTCCTCGCCGAGAGAAACAACGTCAACGAGCGCATCGAAGTCGCAAAAAAAGTCTACGATATCGTCAACCCAAAGGTCGACAACTTCCAGTCCTTTACGCAAATCTTCAAACAACGAAGCGAATCTTTGGGCGCAGGCGTCCTCGCCTACAACGAATCGTTCTTCAATAATGTCATCGTCCCCTACAAAGAACGAAACTTCGTCCTCGACATCAGCAATGACCTGCCCGCAAACGTCATCTCCATGGCAAGCAACGCCGCAAACAACCCCCTCAGCGACCTGCGAAACTATGCCGCAGGCACCACACTCCTCGCCGAAATCCTCGACTCACACATCAGCCTCACACAGCGCGATGCCGAAGAAATCAAACAGCTCCTCGGCACAAGCAGCGCCACCGACCGAAATATCGTATACGCACTCAAAATCGATCGCGCCAAAGCCCTCGAAATCCTCGAAATCGGTTCCGACCGCTTCCTCGAAGCTCTCCGCTCCGATTCCGTCTACCTCGTCAAAAACGCCATCACCGATGATCGCGAGGCCGATAAGGCTTTCAGAGAGATGATCGATTCCGGAAAGATCTCCGCCGAACAGGCCCAGGAAAGAACATACAAACCTGATCCCAAAAAGAAAACAAAAGGCGTCGAGTCCACCCTCGATCCAAACCTCACCGTCCCCAACCGGCTCATGTATGTCATCGCCGATCATGCCGGTAAAACCGAAACCGTCTTCGCCGACGAAATCATTCTCCTCGATCGAAACAAACTCTTCACCTCCAGCGCAAACGCCCTCGAAAGATACCGCTCCCGCATGATTCAAATCCTGCAACTCCTGGGCGAAATCGAGAAAACCACCGACGGGCTCATTTCAAGACTTCACGTCATCTCCACCGAAGATCCACTTTAATCCCCATGCCCTCACTCAAAAAGCTCCCCCTCAGCGCGGGAGCTTTTTTTTTGCAATAACCTCACAGTCCGTATGCGTTCATAGCCAAAATGCACCGTTTCCTCTTGTGAACTCCGCCCGTTTCCGTTCAAGGATTGCCTATGCAAGGTTTTCATTTATTCACATTCAAGAACATCCCGGTCAGCGTGCAGCCCTTCTTCTTCATTCTCATCCTCATTCTCGCCATTCCCATGGGAAGCGGAATAGGCATGTTACTCTTTGCCGTCAACGCCATCCTCGGCGTCCTCATCCATGAGTTCGGACACGCACTGACCGCCCGACATTTCCACCTCAATCCCGAAATTATCCTCGGAGGGTTCGGCGGCATCACACAACACGCCACGCCGTCCAACAAACGACAGGATTTCCTCGTCACCCTGGCCGGCCCCATGGCCGGACTCGTCACCGGAGGCATCCTTTATGCGATATTCAAACTCTCCCTCCTAACCCCGGCGGCGACGATCTGGGTGTCCTTTCCAAACCTCACAAGTTTCTTTTACTACATGTTCATGATCAATCTGATGTGGGGCATCTTTAACCTCATTCCCATCCGCCCCATGGATGGCGGTCGTCTCCTCGCCCATCTCCTCGCCAAAGTCGCCCGCCCCTCGCGCGTCGAAAATATCCTCTCGCTCACAAGCGTCGTCCTGGCTGGACTCCTCCTGGCCTATGCCGTCCTCAATGCCCAAAGCTTCATGATCTTCATCGCCATCTACCTCCTGGTCATCAACTTTGGCCCCTTCTTAAACCTGTTCAAAAAAGACCAAAAGACACCCAAAATGCAGCTCGTCGGCATTCAGGCCGAGGCCATTTACGAAAAGGGACTCGTCGCCGCCAGACGTCACGACTGGAACGCTCTCGAAGTCCTCGGACACCAGATGAAACGCGCATCCGAAGGCCCAGAACAACTCGAACGCGCCTACGAACTCCTCACCATCGCATGCACAAACCTGGGCAAATATGACGAAGCCCTGGGATACGCTAAACGCGCCAGACAATCCGATTCCGTCAAAAAAGCCACCGAGCGATGCAAACGGTGCGCTTCCTGATTCCTGCGCATTCACGCGCAATCTCCGCAGTTTTATGTTGGGATTACGTGCGCAAAATGTCACAATGACGTCCCATCTTTCCACCGGTCAATACTCGGACATGACACCGGCGAACTCGTCGCAGAATAAAACGGAAATACACAAAAGATGAACACCTGCAAACGCGTGATGATTGTCATCGGGATTCTCATCATCCTGGGCACTATCCTCATCGTCATTCTCAGTCCCAAAAAAGACGTTCTGAAGTTTGACCCCATCGAACCTCAGCTTTCATTGCTCGAACGCGCCCATGCCTCGTGGTTTGGAACCAACCCAAAACTCGACACCGACGATGCACGCGCTTTGAAATGCGAGTGGTACCAATATAAAGCCCTCATCAGCCAGCGCAGCCCGGAATGGCAATCCTCCGTCGAGCCTTTTTTGACCGACGCACTCGCCATGGCGTCCGAAAATGGTTTTCCTGCCCTATACTGGATCGGCGAGGAAGCTTTTGACGAACTCAAGCCATACTATGAAGGGGATGACGCTCAGGGCAAAGCCATTCGCGAACGTTGCGCCGACTTTACCCCCCTTACCCCGGATCTCCGCCTCGACGACGACCGCGCCGACTTTATCGAACTCGCAAAACAGGAAGACCTTCTCGACGCACAGGGAAAAATTCGACCCGAAAAGCTGCCCATCGCAAAACTCCTCCACAGACACCTATGGATAACCCTGCTCTCTTCGAGCGTTCCAAGAGCCCAGCTCGAATCCCCAGAAGAACGCACCACTTTCCTGCGATGGCAGGTCGAACTCTCCTCCCTCCCCGTCGAGCGAAAACTCCAGAAACTCGAGCAGTTCCGAAACACCGACGTCGCCTATGACATCGATTTCGCCAAAGCCATCCTCATGCTCCAGAACGGACAACCCCAGGACGCATGTCAGGCATTGCGCAACGGACGCGTAGCCGCACAAACCGATTTCCGCATCCAACGATACGAACAAGCCATCGATCAACTCGACCAGGCACACGCCTGCAACCCTCAAACGGCACAAACGCCAACACAAGGAGAACAGCCATGACCGACATGAAAGAAAAATTCTCAAGCCTCTTTAACAAAGCTCAGGAACTCGGCAAATCCGCCGTCGAAACGGCCAAAGCCACCGCCGAAAAAGGCAAGGAAGCCGTCGAAGAACACATCCGCGAGCGAGAGGCCAACGAAATTTATCGAAAATTGGGCAAAAAAGTGTTCAAACTCGCCACCCGTGGAGAACTCCAACTCCCCAGCGAGTGCGACAAATACCTCGAAGCCCTCAACGAACTTTATGACGAGAGCGACAAAGACGACGCCTCCGCCGAAATTCCTGCCTGTAAAGACGGCGAAACCTGCGACAAGGCCGACGACAAGGCCGACAAACCTGCCGACGCCGAAAGCAAGGCCGACGACAAGGCCGACGACACAAAAGAAGACTAACCCTGGGGTATCGACACCCCTCCCCCCATGAAGTCCCCGGCACGCTTCGGCGTCATGGAGATAAGCCTTGAAGTGACGCCAAAAGCGGGCGTTGCGGGCCGGCGACTGAGGCCCGCACAGGGGGAAGCGGCGTATGAGGCGCCGGCTATCTGACGATACGCCGGCGCGCCGCGCTATTGGGCTCACGCCCAATACGCGCGGCTTTTTTATTTTGAGGTTTCGGGCAATACCTCAGAACGGCGCCGAATTAGCCGCGGCGGGGGGAACGCCCCCCGCGCACAAAAACACACCGAAGACCTCACACCATGCGCTCGCTAGACAATGGCAAACTTGTCAAATTCCGCGTTAATGACCGCGAGTTTCTCCTCGGCAGACATGATGAGGCCGCGCTGGGTAAACTCGTCATAACGCACGGCGCCTTCGTTGAGATAGACGAGGCCGAGCGGAATCGGTTCGGCCTGACGGGCGACACGCATGGCCGCCTGAAAATCCGTCGGATCGTGCGGAACCGTCGAAACGGTCTGCGTCAGACTGCCGGGATCGATGCCGCGGGAATCGGTCAGGAGCTGCAACCTGCCAGGATCCTGGACAAACGCGTCGAGATGCCCTTTCATGAAATGGGGACACCGCTGGCGAATGCGCACAAACGCCAGGCCAGGATGCGCCTGGGCGCGCAACAGCGTGTGATAGAGATGTTCGGGAAGCCAGTCCACGCACTGCGCCACAAACGAGGCATTGACGACCGAAATCGCCGTCGCCAGGGGGTTGATCGGCTCGAGGGGCGCACCGTTGGGATGCGTGTTCGTGCGAGTTTGCGCAGGCGTCGTCGGGGAGGTCTGCTTTTTGGTCAGGCCGTAAATGTTGTTGTCGAGGAGCAGAACGGTCATTTTCATGTTGTAACGCAGGGCATGAATCCAGTGCCCCGCGCCAATGGCGCAACAGTCGCCGTCACCGGTCACGACAAAAATCGACAGGTCGTGACGGCGAGCGCGAATGCCTTCGGCCACGGGAAGGGCGCGGCCGTGGAGGCTGTGAAAACCGTAGGTGCCCATGTGATGAGGAAGCCTGGAGGAACAGCCAATGCCGCTGACGACAACGGTTTTTTCGGGGGGAAGGTTCAGATCTTTGCACAGTTTCTGGAGACATTTCAACACGGTGTGGTTGCCGCAGGAAGGGCACCATCGCGGCGCAGCCCCGAGATAGTCTCCCAGCTCGAACTCGCGCAGACGCGGTTCGAGGGTCCAGTCCGTCATGTTCATAACTCAATTCCTTTGAGATGATCCAAAATCGCGCGCTCGATTTCGGAGGGCGCAAGGGGAATGCCGCGGACATGAGACCAGCAGTCGATGTCGCACAGCGTGTGCGCACGCAATACCGTGCACAACTGCGAATACCGGCGAGACTCTCCATAGGATGCCGGATCGGAATAATTCATTTCAATGCAGAGAAGATGTCTAAATCGCGAGAAGATTTCCTTGAGCCCGGGTTCGAGCGGGGAAAGGAATTTGAGGGTCACCGAAGAGACGCGCAGACCGCGGACGCGGAGGGTGTCGACGGCCTCCTCGATCGCGCCGCGCGGGGAACCCCAGCCAATGACGAGCAAATCGCCTTCGGCATCGCCGTGCACCACGGGGGGCTTGAGGGCGCGCTGAAGCGTCGCCATCTTGGTGCTGCGCGCGCAAAGGGCGCGCTCGTTGATCGACGATTCGTAGGCGACGTGACCGTTCTGATCGTGCGCCAGGCCGGTCACGACGTAGTTGCCGTTCTTCTGCCCGGGAATGGGGCGCTGGGACAACCCCGTTTCTTCGTCCCACTGGAAGGGGGGCACGTTTTCGTCCCAATCCCCGAGATCGACGGGCGGCGCAAACCACTGGGGTTTGGGCCTGGGGCGCGCAATGGGCTGCTGCCCCGTCGCCAGGTTCGCATCCGAGAGAAGAATGACCGGCGTGCGAAAGGTTTCGGCCAGTTTGCGCGCCGTGATGACGAATTGAAAACATTCCTCATGCGTGGAGGGCGCCAGGACGATTTTGGGCGCGTCTCCTGGCTGGGCATAAAGCGCCGCCAGGAGATCGCCCTGCTCGACTCGCGTGGGCAACCCCGTCGAAGGCCCGCCACGCTGTACGATCACGACCACCACGGGAAGCTCCGCCATGACCGCCAACGCCAGAAACTCATTCTTGAGCGCAAGTCCAGGACCCGAGGTGATCGTCACCGGCGTCTTGCCCGCAAAACTCGCCCCAAGGGCAAACCCCAACGCAGAGATCTCGTCTTCCGCCTGATGCACCACGCACCCCATCCGCGGAAACGCTTCGGCCAGATAGTGGGATATCGACGTCGCCGGCGTGATCGGATACATCGAACATACCTCAATCCCGGCCGCCATAATCCCAAGCGCCAGCGCGATGTTGCCGTTGACGACAATCCTGGGCTCCGACGACGGCTGCGCCGGGATGCTGAACGCAAGACCGCTGTGTGCCTGTCCCCACGCATATCCCGCGCGAAGAAGCGACAGATTGGAATCCACCACGGCCCGCGATTTCCGCGCAAACTTGCGCTCAATTTCGAGTTCCGCATGGGCCATGTCCCTATCATAGATGGCGCACACAAGCCCAAGCGACCAGATGTTCTTACCATGACGCGGATCCGGAATGATCTTTTTGGTCTCGGCTTCAAAAGGCACAAACCGAACGTCACATCCGCGAGCGCGAAAATCCGCCACGGCCGATTCAAAATCGGCACGAATCGATGCGTCCTCGACATACGCCCATTTGTCGTCGAGAAGAATAATGGTGCCCTCGCGCATGGCCCCCACATCAAACCGCGAATACAAAACCTGTTCGTTAAAGGCCACCACGAGATCGGCCTTGTCGCCGGCATTGGTGATGGCACCACGGCCAATCCGGACGCGGTTTCCTGACGCACCCGCCTTGCTGCGACGGGGAGGCTCCACCTCCGCTGGAATGATCTCCACCGTCCATATCCCGTTACCCATCTTGGCACTCACCGTACCAAGACACTGACCCGCCGTCTGGGCGCCTTCCCCCGCATCCGACACAAACTCTATGATTTGCTCAGAAACGACCTGTCTTTCACTCATGAAACATTCCCATCATGACGTTAAGCAAGATTCGGCCAGATCCGAAATTTCCCCTGGCCAAGGTCCACTTGTCCGCGCGCGAGGAAAAAACTCACCCCCAGCGCCACGGCGACTTCTAGCGCTTTCAGCCACAAAAGACACGGTTTTACTCACCTCCCTGTTCCAACGCGATTTCCAGCGCGATTTCCAACGCAATTCGACACATATCCTGTTTCTGGCAAAAAAATCTTGAACTCTCAGCAAAGTTGCGTAATATGCGCCCGTTTTGCGCGGCGTGAAAACTTTTTTACGCCGGGCGAGGTTTTAGATTGGTCTTCCATAAAGGCGCCATGGTTATCTTGTGTGGCGTTTGAGAAGTCAAAACAGACAATAAACAGGAGCTTCAAAATGGCCCGCAAATGTGCTCTTACCGGCAAAACGCCTCTCGTTGGCAACAACGTTTCCCATGCCCATAACAAAACGCGCAAACGCCAGTTGCCCAATATCCAGTCCAAACGCATCTATGTCACCGAACTTGGACGCTATGTGCGCATCAACCTCTCGACACGCGCGCTCCGTACCGTCAGCAAACTCGGTCTCATCGCATACTGCGAGAAAGCCGGTGTCGCCCTCAAGGACATCGAAGTCTAACTCTGATGAAAATTCATCGCCCCTTCTTCAAAGCACCGCACGCGGTGCTTTTTTTTTCTCACATTCAGACATGGCTGCTCCTGGGCTCCCTCCTCACGGCATGTCAATCCCCCGAGGCACAGCGCCACACCACGACGCCCCACCGCATACTCTCCGACTTCACCCTCCACGTCGCCCACGCGTTTCCGGATCGCCTTGCCACTCGTCCCTCTCAGGCGGCCTCGCCCGACGACCCGACGCAATCCCCCACAAAAACTCCATCCGCTCAGACGTTGCCAAAAATTCGTCACACCGCACTTATTGACGAATTATACGACAAACAAAATTCGCAAACGAAGGAAATCTTCGTCAAAAACGGCATCCTAACCCCCACCGCCACGCACCTTCTCGAACGCATCGAGGCCGCCGACGAACACGCCCTCAATCCGGCCGACTTTCATACAGAATCCTTGCGCACCGCCGCTGAACGCCTCTCCCTCATGGCGGCTACCCTACACGACACATCCCGGTTCGAGCTCAACCCCTTTGAACTCCGCGCCCTCGACAACGATCTCGCCACACACAAAGACGAACTCGGCGAATCCGTCGATCGCGCCCTCGAACGCCTATGTCATCCACAAAACACCCCGATTCCAAGGGCCGCTGCGCTCTGCCAGCGACAAATCGAGTATTTCCAGCACTTCGATGCGCTCTCCAAGGCCCTCGAATACGCCCTCGCCGATGCCTGGTTGCAATGGGCCGAACAACTCAAATTCGGAAACCTCGAAAAATTCTCACCCCAAGAACGCGAACGCTTCACCACCCCGGAAAACCCCAACGACATCCATCCCAAGCACTTCGATCGAATCATTCACAACCGACTGCGCGACGCCTCAAACGCCCTCTTCCAATCCCCGGAACAGGCCGAGTCCATCCTGGATAACCTCGTCCCACAACACGAACAATACAAAAAACTCCAAAACGTGCGCGAAAAATACCGCGCCATCGTCGCCTCCGGAGGATGGAAAACCGTCCCCGCAGATCGCATGTTCGCCGGAGGACGCGCCCCCCTCGTCAAAGACCTCAAAAACAGACTCGCCGCCGAAAACTACTATCACGGCAACATCGACGATCTCTTCGACCAGCCCCTCACAGATGCCATCAAACTCTACCAGAAACACCATCAGCTCGAAGAAAACGGCGAAGTCTCCGACGTCTTCTGGAGAAGCCTGAACGTGCCCGCCGAGAAAAGACTCGCCGAAATCGAGGTCAACCTCCGACGATGGCACAAAACCATGTTCGAGCCCAGAGACGTCTACATCTACATCAACGTCCCATCCTTTACCGTCGAACTCTGGAAAGACGGACAGCGCATCGCCGTCCACAAAACCGTCGTCGGAAACTCCACCCGCGTCTGCAACACAAGAACACGACAGTGGGAGCTCATCAACGCCACCCCACTCATGCACTCAAAACTCACCTACCTCGTCTTCAACCCATACTGGAACGTCCCGCCGCGCATCGAAATCGACGAGTTCCAAAAAAAATTCGACGAAGATCCCAAATGGATCGAAAAATCCGACTTTGAATACTACACCCCAAAAGGCGGCGGACGAATCCTCAGACAAAAACCCGGCGAAAACAACGCCCTCGGAAAGGTCAAACTCATCTTCCCAAACCGATACGGAACCTATCTCCACGACACCCCAAAACAGCAGATGTTCCTCTATCCCGTCCGCGCATTCTCCCACGGCTGCATCCGCGTCGAAGGCGCCTTTGACTTCGCGCGCGAAATCCTCCAGCTCCAGAACGCATGGGACGAAAAACAAATCGAACGCTTCTACAAAGAAAGCGGCGAACATCCCGTCGATCTCAAATCCCCCATCGACGTCTTCATCGAATACCACACCGTCACCGTCGACGATCTCGGCAATCCCTACTTCCTCGCCGACGTCTACCGAATCATCCGCGACGAAATCTCACCGCCATCCCCCCTCGATCGAGAGTGCGATCCCGCCAGCGATCGCACCAGCGCTTTCCGTTCCGGGACTTCTGCCGACACCGGGCCGTGAGTTTTTTGGGGGTGGGGGAAGCCTCCCCCTACGCGTCTATCTTGACAAGGGGGCTCGCCCCCTTGCCAAGATACGCCGCTACCCCCTCGCGCGCACCACGCCAACTTCACTAAAGCCACCCATCAACTCACACACAATAAGGATAATCCCATGACCCAAAATCCCCACGAGCACGACGACTGCCACTGCGCACACGACGACTGCCACTGCGCACACGACGACTGCCACTGCGCACACGACACCTGCCACTGCGCACACGACACCTGCCACTGCGCACACGACGACTGCCACCGCGCACACGACGAGAGCAAACCCTGCGCTCAGGCCCAACCGGGCTTTCAATCCCAGGATCCCAACAAAGGCGTCTCGCTTGGCCCCGATGTCGAAGGTGAAATCGCCGAGATCATGGCCAAACGCTATGCACGATTCCTCACTCAGGACGAAAAATTCGCGATAAAAACAGAGGTTTGCCACCACTTCGGACTCGTCAGCTCGACGTTATCCAACCCCTCCCGAACGACATGGGTATGCGTGGAAACCAGTGTCGAATGCGAAGACAACCACATCGAAAACCCCATCGAAGCCTACCAGAAAGCCCTCGATGTCCTCGACCTCGTATGGCTCGACTACTTCGACAGCGATCGCATTTCACACTATCTCCCAATATGGCAAAGCTACGAAATCGACGATCTCCACGTCAATGTCCGGCTCGAGCATTACAACCCCGCTCTAGACGATCAGGCCAGTGAATTTCTCCTCGCACACGGATATAATGCGTCCGGTTTATCCGAATCGGATTACGACGAGGATTAAAAGGTTTCACCAAAGCACATCATCGGCCTGTCATGACATCCCCCAAGATGGGACACCACGAACAAAAAGGAATGCCTATGAAAATACATGCCCTCGGACGGACGCTGGTCATCCTCACCCTTCTATTACAAAGCTGCACCTGGGACGATTCTCTCTATAATTCTTACGTACACAACGACACCATCACCCCATGCCCGCCCCACGTACAAACCGACGAACAAGGCAATGTCTATTTCCAACTGACCACGCTCAAATGTTATGAAAATACCATCCAATACGATGCAACATGCCAGCGCGGTGTCTCCGAATGCGACATCGATCTCTGCCCAACATGTTCGCTGGACTTCACACAATGTCAGCATTATCAGGACCTCTTTGACCTCTACACCGATACCTCCACCGACGTCCGATACATCGGTGCTCTCATCAATCCAAGCATCGATCTCGAAACAGAATCCGATCCGGATAAACGCATCGGCGCTTTCTACGATTTCCCGGAACTCGTCGATCACTCCGTACGGACATGCCCAAAAGATTACCCCACATGTTTCTATCGTATCGATACTTCCAGCAATGTCCGAGAAAAACTCGGTTGTATGAAAGCATGTGACAATAACAACATCATTTGCGGTGACAACTGCATCGACCCCAAAACGGATTCGCAAAACTGCGGCGGATGCAATAATCATTGCGTCGATATTCTCAATGACGCTTGTGCAAACGAAGACCCTTCATGCCAAAATAGCGTCTTTCAAAGCGATGTCGCCTGCGATGCCGGCGTCTGCGTCGCAAGAACATGTGCGGACGGTTTCCACCGAAAATCTTCCTCCTATATCGATCCCGTATCCAACCAAACCGTACCCACCACAATATGTGAACCTGATTCCCACACCATTTGCGGCGACAGCCTCGCCAACTGCAACGACATCGAAGGCGTCGACACCGGACAATGTGTAAACGGAAAATGCCAAGCCGTTTCCTGTTCCAGCGGTTTCCATCTCAACAGCGAAAATACATGCGTCATCAATACCCCCGAAACATGCGGCAACGGCAATAACGACTGCAACGCGTCCGTCTGCAAACACCTAGACAATCTCACACAAACGCAACGACAACAATGCCAGGGCATCTGCAATGTCAGTACATGCATGGCTTCCGCATGTCCAGACGGCACCCATTTCAGCCAAGACAAGGCTTTTTGCGAACTCGACACCCCGGAAAGCTGTGGTGCACACAACGTCAAATGCAACTTCCAAAACGGTTCCGGCAAGTGTGATTATGAACTCATCGACGACGATGACAAACATCACACTCAAGTTTTCTGCAAATATACTTTATGCTATGACGGATTCCACCTCTTCAACAATTCATGCGAACCCGATTCCATCTCGGCATGCGGGCCAGAACGAACCCTATGCGACGTCCAAAACGCCACCAATTTTTGTACAAACGGAATATGCTCATTTGAATGTGTCCCCGGATACCACAAAGCAAACAACCAGTGTGTCAAAAATACCAACGACGCATGTGGCAGTGACAATTGCTCCACCAAGTACCCCAACGGAACGGGACTCTGCGACTTCAATACATGTTATCTTGCATCATGCAATACAGGTTATCACATCAACCCCAACACCAACACATGCGATGCCGACACCACCAATCGTTGCGGTTCAATATCCAAATCCTGTATCGTCACCAATGGACAAGGCGAATGCTTAGACGGCAAATGTATTCTCAAATCATGCGACTCCGGATACCACCTCAATAACGGGGCTTGCATAGAAGACAGCACATCCAGTTGCGGGAAAACGGGCAACAAATGCGTCTTCACAAACGGCTCTGGAACTTGTAACGATGGCATTTGCACCTATACAAAATGTAACACAAATTACCACCTCGACGGAAACGCTTGTGTCAAAGACTCCATCAACGCTTGTGGATCCACCACAAAACAATGCAACATCGCCCACGCCAACAACACATGTTCAAAAGGAAAATGCGAATTCACTTGTATTGAAGGATATCATAAAAACGGACAAAACGAATGCATAGAAAATACAAGCAGCAATTGTGACGGAAAAGATTGCACAACCGCCTTTACCAATGGATCTGGCATTTGCGTCCTTAATACATGCACACTCTCCTCATGCGATGCGGGATACCATAAATATTCAGGACAATGTGAAAAAGACAGCAAATCCAACTGCGGCGCTCACGGAAATTCATGCGCCGTCTCTAACGGCACCGCCGCATGTTCAAACGGCGCATGCACCATCCAGTCGTGCAACACTGGATATCACCTCTACAACGGAAAATGCGAAGCTGACAGCAACACAAACTGCGGCGCTCACGGAAATTCATGCGCCGTCTCTAACGGCACCGCCGCATGTT
>CAMCLY010000071.1 GCA_945875805.1 uncultured Myxococcales bacterium
CTTCTACAATGCTCCAAGCCTCACCACCTCATGAAATGCGAAAGAGCAACGCGGCACAGCCGCGTTGCTCTTTCGCATTTCGGGGGGTGTGGGGGACTTCGTCCCCCCACAAAAAAACATAGCCTAAAGCTGGCATGGGGGTTGCTGTATTATGGTTATACGCATTGTGACATTTTATGTGATAATGTGGTGACAGGGGGTGCACCTTAGGCAACATTTTGTCTTCTTTTGTGATTTGAGGAGTACGTGATGAACTGGTTCATGAAAATAGCGAGTGGTGCGGTATTGTTTGCGTCGTTAAGTATTGGAGCGTCGAGTGAGGGATGGGCGCAGTCGTGTGCGATGCCGTCAAGGGAGTATAATGATTTGACGAATTCGGTTCGTGGAGCTCGGACGGACAATGCGCGTATTGATTTGATTCAACAGAGTGCGAACCGTGGTTCACGGACGATGACGCTCAAGCAGATGAAAGCCATTTTGAAGTTGATCCGTTCGGAGGATGCCCGACTGGATGCGGCTGTGATTCTTTATGGGTTTGCGTGTGATGTCAGCGGTTGGGATGGTTTGTATGATTTATGGGGATCAAGTGCCAAGCAGCGGGAATTGGATCGTCGATTGGAACAACGTTATGGTTCGTCTTATCCTTCTTCGAGTACGCCTTCTGTGGAGCGTGGGTGTGTGATGTCGAGTGAGGCGTACGATCTGTTGATCGATCTTTTGGATAACGTCAGCACGGGTGAGAACAAGCTCAACGTGTTGAAACTGGCGCTTGTGAACAGTTCGATATCGTCGGATCAGGCCAAGAACGTGCTTCGTCGTTTTGGAGAACGTAGAGCGGGCAAAGCATTGGAATTGATTCGGGACAAACAATGTGCATGGGATCGGCTTCCGTCTTCGTATTATGAAGACGGAAATTGGGGGAACGGGCAGAATCATGGTGGCAATTCTCATGGGCAATATCGTCCGGATAGGCCGCAGACGTTGCCGGCATGTGCGTTGCCACAAAATTACTATAATGATCTTATTGCACGGCTCAAAAGGTCGTCGTCAGACCAAGCTCGTGTAGAGGAAGTTTTTCGCATGTCGGCGAGTGATACGCTGATAGTGTCTCAGGCGAAGGGAATATTAGAAACCTTCCGGGGGGATGAGGCGAGAGGTCAGGTTGCGGTGGTGTTGTATTCGAGGGTTTGTGACAATGGGTGGTCTGATGTGTACAGCACTTTTGTCAGCAAGGGAAGTGCTGCGGCTGTGGAAGCGGAAATTGCCCGCATGACGAATACCAATGTCCCGACGCCATCGGAAGATGTGGTGTATGTCATATCGGACGATAGCTTAAATGCTCTTTTGCTGTCGATTAAGAATGCGAATTTTGAAGCCAAGAAAATGACGGTATTGCAACAGGCTGTGGATTATAATTATTTTACGGTGGCGCAGGCAAAACAGGTCATACAACAGTTTGTGCATGAGCAGTATCGCATTGATGTGGCGGCAATGCTTTACCCGAAGATCGTCGATCGGGAAAACTGGTATCAAATATATGACGTGTTTACGCATATTTCATCGTCTACGAAACTCAATGCGAAGTTGGGGTTGTAGGTTTGTATGTAGAAGATATTGAAGCTATTTTTAAGTGCTGTTTCAGTTTTATGAGGAATATCGAAAGGAATTTAGTGTGAATGAGTGATTGAAATTTGTTTTATCATGTGATTAGTTACCGAGCAGATCGCCAAAGGGTCGGAATTGATAAGATTCCGGCCTTTTGTCATTTTTATGAACAAGGGAAATGGGCATGAAATTCGATTCAGAAAGTCATTTGCAACGCAGGGTAGGATTTGAGAATCTGATAGATCTGATATCATTTAATCGGGAAGTGCGTCAACTTGTAGAGATCCTGAATTCGGAGATTGCGGCGCCGGAAACGGTGGTCTTTCGGCCATTTTCGCATCCGGCTGGATTTGTTCGTCTCATAACGAAGCGTCGTCTGACGATAGCCGAGGCCTATATTCGTCTCATATCGCACAGTCAGAATGTGAGCTATACGGAGCGGATTGAGGCGCTTCAGGTGATGATGCATCACGTGTGGCATTCCAAGAATTTGTCGATGCCGATCAACACGGCGCGTGTTCAGATTGCGTTGATGAAGAAGGCGGTGAGGATGCGTGGTGATCGGCGAGCGCAGCTCGAACTGATGAGCGATTTTGCGCGGGCGTCTTATGGCAAGACATCGGTGATCCGGCGATTGCTTCGTGAACTCGATTTAATAGAGGTTCCCGAGACGGGGGAAGATTTATCTTCGATGGATCTTGGCTGGGATGATCATGTTCACGATTCGATGACTGAAGGTCGCAAATCTCCGTCACAACTCGTTCTTGATGCGTTTATCAAGGGGATTTCTCGCATTACTGTGGCTTATTATGATGCGGCGTCGCCCGAAACCTATGAGGAAATATATCTTGCGGGTCGAATTTTGGGCATTCGGGTGCAAATTGGGATAGAGTTTAGTGTTGGCAGAAAGTATGAGCGATTGCACTATATGTATATACCGCCGCAAGGCAATGAGTACGAGGATTTATGCCATTTTTTTGAAGAAAACCGTGAAAAGCTCGCCCCCTTTTGGGATGGGTTGCGTTTCAATGCGCATCGTCGTCATGAGACGGTGAATGTATTGCTTACGGGATTTAATGAGGCGGGACGGGTGCAGTTTAATGCCCAGTTTGCGGAACAAAAGCATTTGCAAATGGCACCGTTGTCGTGGGAAGACATTGACAAGCTGACGATGAAGGGGCAGGCGACGCGGATCCATCTTGGTCAGTTGATCTATCAGGCCATGCGTCCCGTCTCTTTGAAACGCGTTTTGTATCTCAAAAATCAGTATCGCGAAATGGTACAGAATGCGACGCGTGATGTGACGGTGTCTTGGGAAGAGGAGCGATGCCGCAGGCGTTACGAAGAAGCCAGTGCGGATTATGAGGAGCTTACGCCGGCCTTGTGTGCGCAACGGTATATCGCCACGCAAAAAGAGGTCGATTATGATTCGGCGTTTTTATCCGAAGACGATGTGTTACCCATGTTGTCGTCATGCGGTGGGCATATTGTTTTTATTCATCCTCTTTCTCAGGGATTAAAACGCGGTGTTGAGACACTATTTAGCCATTACGATGAGATTACCGACATTGAAGTGTTCAATCTTGTCGATGCGCTGTCGAGAGATACCGTAGAAATACGCCAATTTTCGTCGTTATTGCTTGCGTTGGAGGAAGAAAAGCCCGATCAAATTGTCCGTCTGCTTGAGGAATGGCATCTTGGTGTGCCCGGCTTGGAAACGATAGAGGCGGTTCAGGAAAAAATACGCCGTTTGCCGTTCGGCATGCGTTGTGCGTCTGATGCCGTCGGATGGTCGTCCAATATTCCGGGCATGGGGTTTGTGAATGCCTCTTCGTTGTCGTCTAAATCGGTGAAACAGTTTATAAATACGCGACACCTTGTGCTTCCTCCTGCGGTGAGTGACCTTGTACATAAGAAAAATGCAGGTCAAAACGGAGATATTTATTTGATGTCTCCGACGCAGATGTTTACAGGAAAGAGCAAGTTTGCCTCCAATTCTCGCGGGAGGATTTCGCGTCTTTGGCGTTATCTCAATCTCAACTTGCGATGTTTTCTTCTAGCGGTAGTTGGATTTGTACCTGGTTATTATTGTCTTGGGCTCGAATATGCGGTTTTATGGTTCATCATCACGGGATTTAGGAACATCATCGTCGATTTGATTGCCTCGTCCGGGCTTGTGCCCAAATCCTGGCAATTCAAAAATATCGATCGTGAAAACATGTGCGAGTCGCTATTTTTTTCGGGGTTGTCCGTGCCCATTCTGGCCGGTGCCAAGATGGGGTTTGACGCATTGTGGCTTGGAATGGGATGGGGCGAAGGTTTCTGGTTTACGTTTTGTAAATTTTGGGCGATCGCGTTTGCCAACGGGTTGTATCTGGTGGCGCACAACACGATGCGTGGATTTGATAAACCGGTCATCAAAGGGAATTTTTTCCGCAGTGTGTTGAGCTGGCCATTGGCCACCCTTGGTTCCTATCTGTTGACGCCCATGGGCGTTCCCGATGTCGTTCAGTCAAAAATTTGGTCTGAGGTCGTCGCGGGATTCATCGAAGGTACAGTGAAAAATATTAAACAAAAGCGGTTGGCTCAGAAAGCCGTGTTTGAAGTATACAAACAAATCCTTTGTTCCAATCCATTATATGTTAAGACGGCGCGATTGGATGTTTTGTTCTTTTGGTCCAAATATGGCCAGGGTCGACGCGTACTGGATCGGTTTATGGCCATTGATAAGAAAAAAGTGTCGGGACTTTCGGAAGAAGATACGGTTCAGATTGAACGCGCCAACGACGAGATCCGCAAGTCGTTTACAAGCGCCGGTTCGATGGAAGCTCTTACAGATGTGGTTTTGGCGTATTATCCCGAAGAGAATTTGCCCATTTTGATCGACTTTGTCGGTGAGACGCCTGCGCCCTGCGGGCGCGGGCCCTGCACCCCATAATTGTTTGGGGGGGGCCCCCCCCCCCCCCCACGCCCCCCGAAATGCGAAAGCGCCTACGCGGCATTGCCGCGCAGGCGCTTTCGCATTTCATGAGCTTGTGAGGCTTGGCGCTGTCGTGTTTGGCTGAGCTGGTTGTAGGTTGGTGTGAGGGCTTTTGTGTTTGTCAGAGCTATCTTTGTGAGATTGGGAGGAAGGTTTTTGTCATGTGTGGAGACCAGTCCCACACGCCTGTTGGGATAGGTGAAATGGTTATGCGGCTATTTTGCGCATGGAGGTATTTCTGTCTAAAACCGATGCTTTTAGCGTCAAAGTAAGGTATGAATTGTCAGTAGACGGGCTGATGCAAAAGCCTTTTGTTCATCGATTCCTTAGAGAGCCCAAACCATGTAGTCATTTCACGAGATCATCCAACACATCCGTTCCACCTCCCTCAACGCCAAGCAGTCCGGCACACGCTTTGAAGTGCTCATCCAGCGGGGGCGGGGGGAGATGTCTATATACTTAAGAAGCGCAAACCTGCGTCCAAAGGCAATTTTACCGAACTCAAGTACAACGCGCACATCACGATCAAAGACATCCCGCCCGAGGTGCACGAATATATCGTCCATGGGCGGTCGCCATTGGTGTGGATCATCGATCAATATCAGGTGAGCATCGACAAAGACTCGGGCATCAAGAACGACCCCAACGACTGGGGCCGTGAACACGGCAATCCGCGTTACCTCCTCGAACTCATCTTGCGCGTGATCGAAGTGAGCGTGAGGACGATCAGAATTATAGAGAGTTTACCCAAAGTGGAGGTGTGAAGTGAGCACGGCGCGGCATGATGGGCTGCGCCGTGGTGATGCCGTTGTTATAGGTCGATGGATTTGAGGGTATAATCTTTGGAGCCGATGCCCATGGCGACGGCGTGGTCGAGGATGTATGGTCCGTTTTGGCGTTCCATGCGTTTGACGACGGAGGCGCCGTCTTTTGCGTGGTAGATGAGGTCGACGCAGGCTTTGTCGAGGGCGACGGGGTCGGTGGAAGCGAGGATTCCGATGTCGTGCATATCGGGAGCGGCGGGGTTTCCGTCGCAGTCGCAATCGACGGAGATGTTGTTCATGACGTTGATGTAGACCATGTTTTCGGGGCCTTTGTAGGCGATGACGGACTGTGAGGCTTCGGCCATGGATTCGAGGAAATCGTTTTGCGGGGTTTCGGGGCTGAATCCGGTGTGTTGTTTTCCGGCGGAGTGTATGAGGGATTTTCCTTCGGAGGAAGCGATGCCGATGGAAATATTTTTGAGTGCGCCGCCGAAACCGCCCATGGCGTGTCCTTTGAAGTGGGAGAGGACGAGGATTGAGTCGTAATTCTCGAGGTGTGCGCCGACGAGATTTTCCTTGAGGTGTTTTCCGTTTGTGACGGGGATGGCGAGGGAGCCGTCTTCGTCGAGGATATCGACGTTTGCGATTTTGTCGAATCCGTGCAGGGCGATGGTTTGTCGATGTTTTTCGGTGGTTCCGCGCGAACCGCCGTAGGCGGTATTTGATTCGACGATGGTGCCGTGGACTTTATCGACGAGATCTTTGATGAGTTCGGGCTTGAGGTAGTGGTTGTTTCCGGCTTCGCCGGTGCTGAGTTTGACGGCGACGTTTCCATTGAGCTGGACGCCCATGGCGTTGTAGATTTTGACCATGGCCTGGGGGGAAATTTCGGTGGTCATGTAGACGATGGATTTTTTTTCTTGTGGTGTGTTCATGATTTGATCCTTGTCGTTTGGGGTTGAGATGGAATCCGGTGTGGTGGTTTGCACGTCGGGGTTTGTGGCTTCTTGTGGCGTGATGGGGGCTTTGGGGTTGGATTCGACGGTTGTGGTTGAACATGCGGAGAGCGAGAGCAGACCTGCGAGTATCCACGGAAATCCGATTTTAACCATAATAAAATCCTTTTGATGGTTTGTGGGATGAGTGTGTGTGGGTGAAGTTTAACAAAAGGGGGGCGCGGCGTATCGAACGCGAGTGAGATAGCCGCGCGCGGCGGGGCGTATTGCGGGCGTGAGTCCGCAATAGCCGCCGCACAGAAAACAGAATGTGTGGAATAGATATCTTATGATGATGAGGCATGAAAGCAGAAGGGATTATGCGCAGAAGTGGCAGGTTCTGAGTTCTTCGATATCGGCGTTTTGCATGATGTCCGGGTTGGTGAGGATGTGCGAGGGCGTGCCGTCGGCGGTGAGGAGTCCGCGTTTGAGGACGAGGATTCTTGGGCAGAGTTCGGCGGCGAAGGCGAGGTCGTGGGTGGCGATGAGGAGGGTATGTGGGAGTGTTTGTAGGATTTGGATGAGGTTTCGTCGGGATTTTGGGTCGAGGAAAGCGGTGGGTTCGTCCATGAGCATGAGGTCGGGTTTCATGGCGAGGATGCCGGCGAGCGCGGCCAGTCGTTTTTCGCCGCCGGAGAGTTTGAGTGGGGTTTTGTCTTTGAGGTGTTCGATGTGGAGTTTTTGTAGTCGGTCGTAGACGCGGTGTTTGACGGAGGTTTCGTCGAGGCCGAGGTTTCTTGGTCCGAAGGCGATGTCGTCGTAGATGGTGGGCATGAAGAGCTGGTCGTCAGGATTTTGGAAGAGGACGCCGACGCGGTTTCGGATTTTGGCGGCATTTTGGGGTGAGACTGGGATGTTTGCGACGGAGGCGTTGCCGGAGGCTGGGAGGATGGCGACGAGAGAGAGGATGAGTGAGGATTTTCCTGCGCCGTTTGCGCCGACGAGGGCGACGTGTTCTCCGGGTGGGATGTGGAGGGAGAGTTTTTGTATGGCGAGGGTTCCGTCAGGGTATTTGACGTGCCATTGATCGAGTTGAATCATAGGAATTGTCCGAGGATGGCGGGGAAGTCGATGAGACGTGGGGTGAGGGTTGCGGCGGCGGCGGTGGAGAGGAAGAGGGTGTCGGCGCATGTCCAGGGAGGGGATTGGAGTGGCGGCCGTTGGAGCTGGTATCCTCTGCATTGCATGGCGTGCCATATATGTTCGGCGTGGGCGATGCTTCGGAGGAGGAGTTGTCCTGCGAGTGGGGCGAATTGAGCGATTTTTGGGGAATTTTGTCGTGGTGCGCGGAGTCTGAATGCGGTGAGCATGGTGGCGCCTTCGTCGAGGAGTGTGGAGAGGTATCGCATCATGATTTCGAGGAGTGCGATGAAGGGGGTTGGGATGTGGAGTCTTCGCAACTGTTCGGTGAGATGTGGGAACGGGGTGGTGGCGACGAGGATAATGACGGAGGAGACGCAGCAGGCAGTGGTGAGGATGAGATCGAGGAATGAGATGGCGCCTTTAGTGAGGGTGAAGCTGGCGAATTGGGCGAAGGGCTGTGGTTCGAGGAAGAGGTTTCCGAGTCCTGCCAGGCATGCGAAGGGTAGGGCGACCAGGGTGCGACGTGCGATCATGGCGGCGGAGAGGTCGGCCATGGCGGTGAGGAGGATAGGTGGGAAGAGGAATGCGGTGAGCTGTGAGAGCTGGTGTCGGTCGAGTGAAATGACGCAGACGAGGTAGAGGAGGGTGGCGGTGATTTTGGCCAGGGGGTGCCGTCGGTGAATCCATGTGTTTTTGGCGGCCTGCTGATCGATGGCGTAGAGGGCGCTGAGTTTTGAGCGGATTCCGGACATGGGGTTATGGTTGGCACGGGTTGTTTTTTCGCCGTCTTATGAATGCGACGGCGGCGCCGAGGGCAAGGGCCAGTGCGGCGGTGGCGGCGGCGCCCAAGAGTCCAGCGGTGGCGGTGCCACGGGCGTTTTGGTCGTCGAAGTCGTAGTCGGGCATGAGGGTGGTGGTCTCCTGGATGTGTCGGGCGGATTGGTGTGTGGGGGAGAGGGCGTCTTCGTCGGGGATGGCGTCGAGATTTTTCTCGATGGCCCATTCGAGTCCGTCGGGGTTTGTGGAGGCGAACCATGAAAGCCCGCCCGCGGTGAGGATGGTCGCCACGGTGGCGGTGAGGATGAGTGGATAGGCGCGTTTGGGCGGGGTCTTGTGGTCGTGGTTGAGGAGTTCGGGTCGGACTTTTTGTATATATAAAATGATGGCGGCGGTGACGACGCCTTCGACGGTACCGATGATGGCGTGGATGGGGAGCATGAGTGTGGCGAAGGTGGCGAAAGGCATGGCGGTGACGCCGGAAGCGATGGTTTCGAGGACGACGCCGGTGGCTCCGAGGAGGAGTCCTGTGATGGCGGCCGTGATGGCGCACCAGCGCATTCGTTTTTCGGGGTGGGTGGCGTCATCGCGGCGTATGAGTTTTGACATGAGTGGCCATGCGACGCAGATGGGGAGAATGCCCATGTTGAAGAGGTTTGCGCCGAGAGCCAGGAGGCCGCCGTCGGCAAAGAGGAGGCATTGGAGAATGAGGATGGCGGCGATGGTCATCAGAGCCGGGGCGGTACCGAGGACGGCGGCCAGGAGGATGGCGCCGCTCAGGTGTCCGCTTGCGCCCGTTCCTGGGATGGTGAAATTGATCATCTGTGCGGCAAAGGTGAATGCGCCGAGTACGGCCATGAATGGGAGTTTTTCGCGCGTTTCTTCGGGGGAAATTTTTCGGATGGTCAATCCGATGATGGTCGCGCTGGCGACAAACATGGCTCCGCCGACTCCGGGCGATATCAGCGCATCGGACATGTGCATGGGGAAACTCCGTGATGTGAGTTTGAGCAAGGAACGGGGAATGGAGCATTTTCGTGATGCCGCATGGTCCATGGTACAGAAGGCGCGGCGTTGTTCCCCGAACGGTAGATATCTGCGTTTTGGACGCAGAATGCGTACATAATGACAAAACACCCGGATGTGTTCCCCAATGGGTGTTGGCAGGCGTGGAAATGAAATCCGGCGTAGCTTTTTATGTCAAAAAAAAGCCTGGAGTATTTTGAGCATTTTGAGGGGCTTGGCAAGGGCATCGTGAGGTTTTGTTTCTCGGTGGATGGGGGTATAAGCGTGGGTGTGTGTGAATTGGACGTTTTTGGGAGAAGAGGATGTCGAGGCGAGGGTGGGTATTGAGTGGTGTGGCGTTGATTTCATTTATGTGCGGCGCGGGGGTTGGGTTTGTGACGTCGTCGGAGAGCTTTGCGGAACGGGGCACGCGTGAGCCGTATGCCCGTCTGGACACGTTTGCGCAGGTATTGAGCGTGGTGGAGGGGCATTACGTGGAGGAGGTGGATCGCGAGTCGATGATCGACGGGGCGATTCACGGGATGATCCGGGCGCTTGATCCGCATTCGAGTTTTATGAGCCGCGCGGAGCGCGCGGAATTTGAGGGTCGCACGTCGGGTCAGTTTGTGGGGATTGGGGTTGAGATAGGGTTGCGCGACGGTGCGTTGCGCGTGATCACGGCGTTTTATGACAGTCCGGCGCATCGCGCGGGGATTCGGTCTGGGGACGTGATTCTAGCGGTGGACGGGCAGGATGTGTCGACGATGAGCGTGGATGCGCTGTTTGAGTCGCTCCGCGGTGAAGCGGGGAGTCAGGTGCGTCTGACGGTGCGTCATCCGGAGAAGCTGTCGATAGAGAATTATGTGGTGGAGCGCGCGATGGTGCGCCGTGACATCGTTCGCGGTCAGCTTTTGGACGACGACATGGGGTATGTGGCGATCCAGTCGTTTGGGAACGGGACGTCGGAGAAGGTCCGTGAAATCGTCGACCGTCTTTCGGGGTTGGTTCCTGGCGGACTTGGTGGTCTTGTGCTGGATTTGCGTAAAAATCCCGGTGGATTTCTGAACGAAGGGGTGTCGGTGGCGAATCTCTTTGTGTGCAAGGGGAATCTGGTGAGCACGCGAGGTCGCGGCGGCGTGCCGATACGGAGTTATGAGGCGTCTGGGGCGAAGTGCCGTTATGAGATGCCGCTTGCGGTATTGGTGGACGAAGGGACGGCGTCTGCGGCGGAGATCGTGGCGGGCGCGCTTCAGGATCACCGTCGCGCGATTGTGGTGGGGCAGACGACGTTTGGGAAGGCGAGCATCCAGAACATGTATACGCTTTCGGACGGATCGACGCTGAAGCTGACGATAGGTCGTTATTACACGCCGTCTGGGCGGTCGATTCAGGCGCGCGGCATCGTTCCGGATGTGGAGGTCGAGGATCTGATTCTTCAGACGCGCCGCAGGGCGGCGGCGTCGCGAGAAAAGGATCTTCCCCGCGCGCTGGATGCGGGCGTGGCGGAGAAAGCCCCGGCGGCGGCGTCGCCCGAAGCGCCCGGACGCATGGCGGCCGGGCAGGTGCTGAGTTCAGATCCCGGATATGAAACCGGGGAGCCGTTGCCGTCGGTGGATGATTTGCAGTTGTTTACGGCGATTCAGATCCTCAAATCGCGCGCATTGTATCCCGCTCATGGGGAATAGGGCGGGCGCGCGTTGAAAATGGTTTGTGGGATGAAAGTTTTCACCTTGTGCGTTGTAGCGCTTGTTTTTTGGGGATGAGAAGGAAGATGAGCGCAGCCACAGACACACAGACAAAGATTTGCCACGGGTGTATGGCGTCGTTGCCCATTGGGGCCAGGGAGTGCCCGTATTGCGGCCAGAGGCAGCTGACGCGGTTTGAAGTGGGGGTCGAGCGCGTGATGCAGAAAGTTTTTTCGCGTCATGCCGCGGCGTCGCGTGCGCTTTTTTTTCTGATGGTCGTGTATTTTTTGGTGATCACGGTCGATATTGTGATGCATCCCGATTACGGTCTTGTGGATGCTTTGCTGGAACCGCCTGGCGATCTTGTGTATCGGTGGGGGGCGCATCTTCGCGGGGATCTCGTATGGTGGCGCCTGATTACGGCGAATTTTGTACACTTTGGTGTGTTGCATATTGCATTTAATGCGTATGCGTTGCGTTATGTGTCGCCGTATGTGGAACGCGCTTATGGCTCGGCCCTGACGTTTTCGTCGTTTCTCGTGTTAGGCACGGGCTCGATGTTGTGCTCTAACGTGTTTGGTGATGTGGGTCTGGTGGCCGGTGCAAGCGGCGGTCTGATGGGGTTCATCGGTCTGGCGGCGGCGTCCGCACACCGCGAAAATACGGCGCTCTCCCGCGAGGTGCGCAACAGCATGTTGCGGTGGGCGGGCTTGACGATGATTTTGGGAATCCTGGTGTCGATGTCGGGGACGGTCGGGGTGGACAATATCGCGCATGCGTCGGGATTTGTCCTTGGGGTTGGGTTTGGTTACCTCCTTCCGACGCAGACGGCGACGGGCTTTTCGCAGCTCTGGATGATTCGTGGAAGCCGCATTTTATGCGCGCTTCTGGTGGGCGTTCTTCTGGCTTCCTTTGTGTTTATGATGGGGGCGAGTGTGTCGTCCAAACATCAGAATGCGTGCATCAGCGATTTGAAGCTGAAGTCCTGGGGAAAAGCGGAGATTGCGTGTGCCATGGCGTATCGAGCAGACAAGTCGCAGATGATTTCGTACCACAATTATATTCTGGTCAGCATCATCAACGGGCAGGTGGAGCGAGCGCGAGGCCTTTGTGTGGAGGGGCGTCGTCGTTTTCGCCATGCGAAGCGGCCATTGAGTTTTGACGAGATGTGCCGGTCGATCGACGGTTGATGCCGTGGCCAGAGGTGTATCCACTTTAAGCGGCGTATGCCTTTTGGCGCTCGTCTATCCGCGTTCGCGGCTACGACTCGCTGTCCGCGCTATGGCCGCAGGCCATACGCGCGGACTTTTTTTTGAAACTCGCGACGGAAGGCATAGCCGCGCGGGGGGCGCGTCGTATGCGCGCAGGGCCGCAGGCCTGAGCCCATAGACGCGTTGGGGGGCATCCCCCCGCCCGGAACAAGGGCGTATGTTAAATTGGAATCACGTAGTTTCCGGTGCGCCGTCGAATAAAATTTCGTCGAGACGGTTGTTGAGACGGATGCCTTTGGGGGTGGTACGCAGGGTCTGGTCGTGGCGGGATTCGAGCAGGCCGAGGGTTTGTGCGCGTTTGAGGTGTGGAAGGAATGGGGTGAGGTCGGCGCCGAGCTGGCGGGCGATGTCGGCGGGATTCCAAGCGAAACGGGTGCGGGCGGCGAGGATGAGGCGTTCGGCCAGGTGCATCTGGGGGGAGAGGGTTTCGGCGAACGCTTCGGCGGGGGAGAAGGGGGCGTGGAGGGTTTGTGCGCGCTGGAAGTCGTCGAGGTAGGCGCGGACGTCGGGGGCGTTGGCGCGTCGGATGACGCCCTGCGGGGCGATGTGCATGGAGTGGGCGGCGGGCCCGATTCCCAGGTAGGGGATGCCCATCCAGCAGGAGAGATTGTGTGCCGAAAAGGCGGAACCGTCGGTGTAGTTTGAGACCTCGTACTGGGGCATGTTCAGGGTTTCTGGGATGATTTGCATCATGGTGGCGAGGGTGTCGTCGTCGCAGAGGACGTGCGATCCGCGCTGGTGTCGCGTCCAGAGGGGGGTATGGGGTTCGAGGGTGAGCTCGTAGCAGGAGGCGTGGGCGGGCGCGAGTTTTTGTGCGGTTTTGAGGGAATGGGCCCATCGGTGAAGGGCGTGTGAGGGGGAGTCACCGGGGATTTGTGCGCCATAGATGAGATCGATGCAGACCTCGTCGAAACCGGCTTGGTGGAGGGTGTCGACGGCGATTTGTGCCTGAGTGGAGGAATGTTTTCGGCCGAGGAATTTGAGGGTGTCGTCGTCGAAGGCCTGTATGCCCAGGGAAATGCGAGTAAATCCGAGGGATTTCCAGGATTTTGCGCGTGCGGGTGAGACGTGTTCGGGGTTTGCCTCGAGGGTGAGTTCGCGAGGTGTGGCGAGTCCTTGGGTGGAGGCGATGAAATCGAGGAACAGGGCGATGTCGTGGTCGTCGAGGAGGGAAGGGGTTCCGCCGCCGAAGTAGAGGGTGTCGAGGGTATATTGTGAGAAGTGGTGGAGTTTTGAGGAGGCCTCGGCGATGAGGGCGAGGGTGTAGAGGTGACTTGGGATGGGTCGCAGGACGCTTGAGGCGAAGGCGCAATAGAGGCATCGGCGCAAACAAAAAGGGACGTGGATGTAGAGGCCGAAAGCGTTTTTGGCCAGAGGATCCAGGCGTCCCTTTGTGATAAAAAGCGTGTTGCGCACGAGGGGGGAAGCTACTTAATTTTGGCTTCTTTGAACCAGACGTGGGCGTGGGCTTTGGGGTCGTATTTTTTGAAACGGAGTTTGTCGGGGGTCCGTTTACGATTTTTGGTCGTGGTGTAGAAGTATCCCGTACCGGCTTCGGAGACGAGACGAATTTTTTCGCGAACAGCTGCCATGATAAACCTCAGAAAAGACGAATCTGAATAGATGGAATCGGGAAGGGCTAGAGAGTACGCCCAGCAGGATTCGAACCTGCGACCCACGGCTTAGAAGGCCGTTGCTCTATCCAGCTGAGCTATGAGCGCCCGAAAGTCGGGGCGATAGGATTTGAACCTACGGCTTTCTGCTCCCAAAGCAGACGCGCTACCAGACTGCGCTACGCCCCGAAACGGGGCGAGGTTCTACCCAAACCTCATCCCGTTTGCAAGCACATTTTTTGTGTGTGGGGGGTCGTAGTCCCCCCACGCCCCCCGAAATTGGAAAGGGGGACGCGGCGGGGGCGCGGCGCGCAGTAGCAG
>CAMCLY010000072.1 GCA_945875805.1 uncultured Myxococcales bacterium
CATACAAAACACGCACGTGCGTCCCTGCACCCTCAGTCTGACGAGCCATACCACTACGATTTTTTCGCCCTCCTCGACAAACCCGTCACCGATCATCATATTCCCGATTTTGAACTCGCCCAGAATCCCGCCATCAAAGCCAAAGCCAGACACGCACTCAATAAAATCACCGGAAAATTCGCCGTCCAGGTCTCCTCGTTCAAAAACGCCTCCGACGCGCAAACCCTCGCCCGACAGCTCAACGCCCAGGGCTTCTATGCCGTCTCGGTCCCCGAAAATATCAAAGGCGAAACGTGGTATCGCGTGCGCATTGACGGAGGCGCCCAGCGCGAACAGGCCGAATCCCTCGTCGCAAAAGTACAAAAGAAAACAGGCATGAAAGGATTTGTCGTCTCTTTGTAGTGGTTAAACTTCGGCAAAGGGATATCCCATGCAGAACCTTTGGGATACAGAATTGGCAGAACGCCCATGGATATCTTGCAACACCTCATGTCTTTGGCGGATCGACAATATCAATCCTTTCATTCAAAATTGATTCCCACAGTTCCGCCAGAGAACATCATCGGCGTCCGTACTCCCGTGCTTCGGAAGTTTGCCAGGCAGTTGTATCGCGATGAAAAATATGAATCGTTCATCCGTACCCTGCCCCATCACTTCTATGAAGAAAACAATCTTCATGCGTTTATCGTGGAACAATTCACCGACTGTCAAAACGCACTCCACGAAGTGGATCGGTTTCTGCCATTTGTGGACAACTGGGCGACCTGTGACGCCATGTCGCCAAAAATTTTCAGAAAACACCGTTCCGGGCTGCTCGCATTCATCAAACAGTGGATACAAAATGACCATCCGTTTGCCGTTCGGTATGGAATAAAAATGCTCATGGATCACTTTCTCGACGAAGATTTTGATCCCAAATATCTATCCCTCGCGGCCAGAATCCATTCCGACGAATACTACGTCAATATGATGGTTGCATGGTATTTTGCGACCGCTCTGGCCAAACAATATGATGAAACGATAGACATCATCCGCCACCGCCAACTTTCGCCATGGATTCATGCCAAAACGATTCAGAAAGCGCTCGAAAGCCGACGGATCACGGATTCTCAAAAAGCGCTTCTTCGTGCGATGAAATCCTACGAAGAAGCGGAATCGATGTAAGCACCTAGTGCGACGACTGGCGGTCTGAGTCGAGAAACGCCCAGGCCGATGTCGCCAACAGGCGCGCACCATAAGGCAGAGCGTCGTCGTCGACGTGAAAATTCGAGTTGTGCCACGGAGAAATGCCTTCGTCGGGTTTTCGATTTCCCAGCCAGTAAAACCACCCGGGCGCAAGCCGCATATATTCAGAAAAATCCTCGGTGGCCAGACATCCTGACGAAGATTCGACCGCATCCTGACCGAAGATCCGCTCTGCCACGTCCATGGCAAGGGGGTAAAGCCGTTCGTCGTTGAACACTGGACGCACGCGTTCGGTGATTTCAAACTCCGATGTGCATTCATACGTCTCCGCGACCGATTCGACGATCGTTTTCAGGCGCTGCAGTCCTCGCTCCCCCGTCTGCTCATCGAGATAACGCATGGCCCCCGTCATCTCGACCCGATCGACGATGAGATTGTCCGGCGTTCCCCCGTGGATGGAACAAATCGAGGCCACCATGGCCTCCATGGGATCGACATTGCGGCTGGGTATCGTCAGCACCGTCTGAACAATGGCCGCCGCGCACACGACGGGATCGACGCACCGGTGTGGCATGGATCCGTGCCCACCCACTCCGTGGACGACAATTTTAAAGTTTATTTTGGCTGCCATCAGGGCACCGCGTTTGACGACGACATGTCCGGTGGGCACCTCAGGACGGTTGTGCAGCCCGAACACCGCCTGAAACGGACATTTTTCATACAGTCCGTGTGCGATAAGCGCCCTGGCCCCGTCGGTCGTCTCTTCGGCCGGCTGAAAGATAAACAGCACGTTTCCATGCAGGCCGTTCCGCACTTCTGCAAGCATCATCGCCGCCCCGAGAAGCGCCGCCGTGTGAAAATCATGCCCGCACAGATGACCAAGCCCCTCTCTCTCGCTGCGGCACGGACCGGCCCAGGTTTCCTCGACGTGCAACGCGTCGATGTCGGCGCGCAACGCCACCGTCGGCCCAAGCTCGTTTCCATGCAATACCGCCAGAACCCCAGTGGAAAGCCCCGTCTCGATAAACTCAATGCCTTCCAGTTCTGATAAAATTTGTCGAATAATCTTTGTCGTTTCTAGCTCGTTCCACGACGGTTCTGGATTTCTATGTAAGTAATGTCGAATTTCTCTCATCCTTGACGCAATGTCTTCGGAAATGTTCTCAAAAGATATATTCATATTCATCCTCTATCGATGTGGGGTCAGGATCATGCCCGTACAATCCTGAACTCATGATTTTTTGGGGAGGGGGAAGTCTCCCCCTGAGCGGCTATTGAAATTTCATTTCAATACGCCGCTACCCCCTCTGTGCGCTTCATCAAGGGTTTCCCGATGAAAATCGATATTCTGTCTATACACCGTGATGTGCGAAATGAGGTCCACCATTTGTACAAACTGAACACGTCGAAAGGATTCCGGTGCGTTGGACAGGACAAACTGCCCTCCGAGAAGTTGGGACAGAATCTCCGAACGCGTGCATGGTACGGGATCCGTGGGCGAGCCGTGTTCGAGAAGGACGAGGTCGAACGCGTCCGCCATGCGATGACTGCATCGTGCTTCTTTGACGACAAGGGCGTGTTTGAATCCGAGGTTTACAATCTTATCGACAAAAGGTGCCCCGTCAAAGCTCGCATGGCGCATGGCAATATGGTGTGACCCAGGCACCGTGCAGAACCCATGTTCGGTTTGTGCGACGACAAAAACATCGTCACACACGAGTTTCGCCAGGGGATGGAGGGCCATGCAACTGGCCACCCGGGTCGACTTCCCTACCCCCGTGCCGGCCATATACACCGTCATGACATTTTCCATATCCATGGCGCTTGCGTGCAGCAATGTGGCTCCGCGGCATATCGCCAGGATGGGAAACACGATGCGCTCTATCATATAAAACCACGGGATCGAGGCTCCCATGGTTCGGCATGACGCCGTGCATGTGTCGAGATCGAGGTCAAAGATCCATCCCTCGTATTCGACAGACACTGTACATGGATCGTGCAGCACGGCGCACAGCGTCCCAAAGGAACGATCGTCATGAATGCGCGCAGGCGCCACCTCCTGCCATATACAGGATGCCCGTTTCCACGAATAAAGCGTGGCCAGGTGCAACGTTTTGAAAGGGTGAATGACCTTTTCCATGCCAGACGACATGCCTGAGCAAGCGCTCGTTGGGTAAAATCAGAAGAGGGGGGCGCGGCGTATCGAGGCGAAGCCGAGATAGCCGCGTTGGGGGGAGACTTCCCCCCACACAAAAAAATACAAAAACGCCGCGTATAATCCTGAAAACTTTGGCAATACGCGGCACTGGCGCTCAGATGGCGGTCAAAATTCCCAGACGGAGGAGTTCGGCGACAAGCGCTTCCACATCATGGGACAGGCGATCGGGCGATGTGTCCACAAAATGTTCAGGCGCTTTTTGCACGACTTCATGGACGTCGAGACCCTCGAGAAGGTTTTCGAGGAACCACCGGGCCGATCCGTTGAGCGCATAGTAGGCATTCTGTTCGATATTGAGAACGACCAGTTTGTCCTCAAGGGACTGAAGAACGACGTGGGGCGAAAGCGTGTAGTGCGTCACCGGAGATCTCCGTTGAACTATGGCTGTGCGGCAGAAAAGTTTTTGGGATTCTGAAAACTCCGCGTCACATAAGCCGATGAGTGAATGTAATTATAGCGCAATTCCGCCGTCGAAAACAGGTTGAAATCGAAGCCTTCGCGTACGGATTTATAGGCGGTAAGCTGGATATAAAGCATCCCGGATTTATCGTCGGGCCAGGAATAGACGGTGGGAAATTCTGCGGAAGTGGCCGTGCCCGGAAGATAGATTTGATACAGCAGGTCGCCGTTATTTTGAGAAGAATACATGCGCATGGTGAGGGCATAGAAATCGACATTTTGCGGATATTCCACGCTCCAGGCCAGGCGACCTGTGCTGAGGATGTCCTCGTCGGAGGGGGTCACCAGCACGGGAATGGGGGCGGCGGGGCCGACCTCAAGCGTCGTGTCGGATGGAATGACATGGTATTTATAGAATACGGATGCCGGATATCCGCCGTTGGTATAAGCGCCAACCGTCAGTGCCAGGGAGGCGTCTTGAAGTGCGTTTCGGAAGGGGGGAATCTTAGTGACCGCGACGAGATCGGTTTCGGAAATCCCTCCCATGAACCCTCCGATATATCCTTCGTCCCCCACAAAAATGTAGGCGCTGGCTTTGACGATATTGGGGCCGGATTTCAGGGGGGCGTTCAGCATTTTGACGTTCTGCACCTGATTGAGGGGCAGGTCGCAGTCGAGATGATTTTGGATGCGCGCGCCATTGGTGACGAACTGGTGGCGCTTGACGCCGAGGTATTTCGGGAAAAATTCCTGCGTGGACGTATCGTAAATGCCGCACACGAGCGCCAGAGCGACATCCCCGCTTCGCGCCTTGAGGCGATAACTTGCGCCGGGTTCTGTAAGAAAATAGACATCGTCTTTGTCGTATGAGAGGCTGTACGGGCTCAAAGAGGACTGCATGACGATGCCGGCCCGCACGTGGTTTGGATTTGAGACGAGCTCGACTTTTCCGAAATCGCCGACGGTTCCCGTAAAATAGGCGGGGCTTGGGGGGTATTCGACGACGACGTCGATCGGATTGATGGCATCATTTTGCGGCGGGGGCGTGGGTTCCGGTTCGACCTCGGAAACATCGTTGGCGCGCCAGTCTTCGAGGAACAGCGTGATGTTCTGTGCATTGACAGGCTGAAGCGTGTTGCACGAATGCTCGGGCGCACAGGCCACGACGGTCTGATCCCCGCGAATTTCCGGATTTGAAAACGTCACGCGACCGTTGGCGTCGGTTGTCCCGACGATGGCGGAAGCCGGATTGGATCCAAGGAACACCGTGGCTTCCGGAATGGGCACGGCAGTATCGACGGTCAGCACCGTCACATGGAGTGTTCCGTCGATGGCGCCTCCGGAGGCGCTTGTATTGACCCCCGTGGGATCAAAATAGGTCAAAGATGCCGAACCGCACGCCTCTCCCTGGGCGCATGTCAGGGTCAAAACCACCTCTCCCGCATCATGGGCGGGGGCCATAAAACTCAGGCAGTTCGGATTTTCTAATGTATACTCTACGCCTTTGCCGTCCACGGTGAGCGTCATCGAACGGTCAAAGAGTCCGCCAAAAATCTGGACCTTGGTTCCGCCTGCCACGGAAACCTGTTCGGTGGAAAGGCCTGTGATTTCGACGTCTGCATCGTACTGAAACATCACCGTCGTTTCGACGCGGGCCCTGCCCTGCTGAACGACAATCGGCAATCGACCAAATCCCGAAGGGATTTCAATGGTCGCCTGAGTCGGCGTGTTGACCTCGATGTTTGTCGCTTCGTAGGAACCGACAAACACGCGCAAGTTCTCGTCAAATCCGGTTCCTGTGAGTACGGCGGTCGTCCCGCCCCGCCCTTTGTCGGGCAGGATTGCGGTCGCAGAGGGATAGTCGATATACTCGTAAGCCTTGTCTATGGTCGCATCGCCAATGGCAACGGACGTGACGCCCTGGGCGTGGGGCGGAGCCGTGACGACCCATCGCGTGGCGTTTCTTTCCATGACGGTGGCCAGCGATTCCCCAAAAAAGGCATTTCCCGACAAAGGCAGGCCGACGCCATGAAGTTCGATGCGCTCCCCGCCGGAGATGTTTCCGAAGTCGGGGGAAACGCTCAACAAGGCGGCATTCGCCTCATTCTGAACGTAATGCACGGCTTCTTTAAAACGCACCTGTCTGTATGCGTCATACACCAGGAGATCATAAGTGCCGACGTCGAGGTCCGGCGTGATGAACGAACCCTCGTGTTCGGACACAATATCGGGTGAGACCGAAATGCCGCCGACGCTGATTTTGAGATCGGACGAGAGGCCATGTCCTGACAACGCAATGGCGGCAGGTTGACCGGTTTTGACGACGTGTGGAGAGAATTCGAGAACCTGGAGTTCGGGAAGGAGACGGAGCGCATCGTCTGAATATGCGCTACTGTGGGCGTTTGCGATGGAAACATCGATCTCTCCGGCTTCCATGGCAGGCAGCCATCCCGACATGACGGTATCGCTTTCGACGCGGGGATCGAGCAACGGCCATGAAGCCGATCCGTTGGAGAACGCCACCCGGGTGGAGTCATCGAAGCCCTGTCCCGAAAGGGTGACGAAGAAAGGCTGTCCTGCGACCGCGACGTTTGGCGTCACGGCATCGATCGCGACATTTTGCACATAACAGAATCCGTTTTTCACGGAATGCGTTTCGCCGGCCTGAGTCCAGGAAACATCGACACAGCCCTGTTTTCCTGCGGGCACAATGGCCCGGACGACCTTGTCATTGACAAAGATCTGTTGCGGGCTTTGGAGCGTTCCAAAGCGCACGATTCCGGTTTCGTCGAGGGCGGTACCGCGCACGCGTACCTCGTATCCGCCGTGGACGTCTCCTGTCGAAGGGGAGATGAACTCGAGGGAAAGTGAAACGGGTTCCTCGACCTTTCCGGGCTGATCGTTGGAATCCCCATCATCCCCGTTTTCGACGCCACCGGAGCCCCCCGGGTGAATGTTGTCACCCTGTTCCGGAATATCGGGATTTTCGTCGGGATCAAAGACATCACCCGGCTCTGGCGGTTCTTTCTCGATAATATTGATATAATCATCAATGCTGAAACAGCCCGAGATAGAAGCACAACACGAAATGGTCAGAAAATACCCGAGAATACGCTTTGAGTGCGCCATGGCCGAACCTCTTTTATACTGTCAATGCCATCAGATTGACATTTCGCCCTACTCTAGCGACATTGTATCTTGGCTCAACATAAAATCGAGCATGATGGGCAAATAGGGATGATGTTCTCTCTGCCACTGGTCTCTTTTTTCGGACACCATCAACCCAGCGGTACCGGCATCTTCCGAAATCATGATCAGTCGGAGCTGTAAATTTTTTTTGGTTTCGGGATTGGTTTCGGTGAGAATGGCCTGTTGGAGGAACTGAATTTTTGCCGAAGCATCGTCACTGTCGTTCAACAGTCCGGAAATGAGCATCGATATCTGAGGATCTGCGCCCGGTTTCTGCATGGCGAGTTGCAGATGGGCGATGGCTTCTTTTTTGAGTTCGGCGTTTTTTTCTGGGGTGGCATTCGGATAATATGAAATGTTATTCAATGCTATGCTGTAATCGTAGTAAGGATCGAGAGGAAATTGTTTGGCACCTCTTTCTAGAAAGGCGTTGGCGCGCTCAACGCTCTGAGGAGAGATGCCCTCCGAGAAGACGGCGGCTACCGCGGCCCAACGGTAGACGGCCTTAAAATTGGGGTCGAGCGCCAGAATGCCTTCGGCAAAATGTTCGGCGAGGTGGGCTTCATTTCTCAAGTTGTTGTACTGAAGCGCCCGAATCCAGATCAAATCGGCGACGAATTCTTCCTGTCCCAGACTCATCCAAACCAAGGCTTTTTCATTGGGCAACACGCTGTATTCTTCGGCGCCCATGCTTTTGGGAATGGCCAGTGCCGTTTTTTGTTTGCAATGATAGGAAACGATAAATGCGCACACGGCCATTCCCATCAAAATCCATAGTGGCCACTGTATCTTTCTGTCCATGTTCATCGAACAATATCCCCATTTCAGTTGTCATGCGTACGACATTCTTCGATCATGCTGCGCACGGGAGGCAGCTCACGGAAGGCTTCAAACTCTGGGAATAGAATTGCCGACATAAACATATCCGGATCCTGGGACGAGACATAACGGGCGAGCGGAAGCGCATCGACGAAACGCTTGGCATGAACATAAATGCGCATGAGCTGCATGTTTAAGTCGATGGGATATGCAGACAGTTCAATGCCTGTTTTGACGGCCTGTTCGGCATTTTCGTAATCCCCGAGTTCAAAGTATGCGAGGGACATATTGTAATAGAAGCGATCGGAATCGGGATCGATATCCGCGCCTTCCTTGAGATACCGGATGGCATTTTCGTATTCGTGCATCTCGACACAGGCACAGCCGAGGGTGAGAAATGCCATGGGAGAGGGTTTGGGTGCCTGAACTGCCGTTTCCAGAATTTCATAGGCATCGCACATCGCCCCCACGTCATAAAGGAGGCAGCCCAGTGTCACCGCCGCCTGGGAGGACTCGTCCTTTTGATCACCAAGATGGGTAAAATAGGCAAACGCCGCATAAGGTAGCGCGTTGGCGGACTGTATGTTGTCACAATAGAATCGGGCTATGGCGCTGAAATCTTCATCCGGATACAGCTGATACAACATTTCTGCGATTTCGCGCCGGAGGGGGAACGTCTCCGGTTCGACCATCTGTATGAGTGCGTGTTTGAGGTAATCGCGCAAACTGTACACCCCCGGCGTACGCATTCCATCGAACCATGCTTTTCTCAATCCCGGGACAGAGGGAATAAATTTTTTGAACAGGCGATAGAAATCGTATGCCCCACCTTTGTCGTTGTGAACGACGGTGTTCCAAAGGGTCGTGGGCAATTGTGGCGGGTATCGGCGTCGCATGGGGAAACCGCAATCCATGGCGGCATAATGATACATGGACTCGTCATTTCCGATAAAAACGAATCGTTCGGGCCAAAGCAGGGGCTGTTCTTCTTCAAATTCCGTACATGCCTCGATCGGTTCCAGAGGGACTTCCGCTTTTTCCTCGCCATGGATATTGCACCAGACCTCGGGATACAGCCTGTCTTCCCATTCGAGTCCCATCTGAACGGCATTGATGGCCTTGTCCGAATCCCCCATGGCATCGAACACCCCTGCGACAAGGAGATAGAGTCGCGATAGAAATGGGAATCGTTTGAGGATTTCAGAGATTTTCCAAACGATGACAAAGGCGTTGGAACGCATCGAATTGCGCATCATTTCTTCGAGATGGATGAGTTCGATGTACATCTCGGATGCCTGAGCCTCGGCCCAAGCCATGAACTGACCGACAAAAGGATGCCGCATCCCTCCGTCGTTGAACTGTTCCATTTCGAGGAGTCTGGCGATATTTCGTGTGGACAGTTTTTTGAAGGCTTTGGTGACGCTGGCCGCCATCTCCTCGGGGGTTTTGATAAAACTCTCGGCAGTTTTGGCTTTTCCGCGTCTGGGCTTTTTTTTGAGTTCCGCGGTCGTTGTGCGCTCATCCTCCTGTGAGGACGTATCATTCTGGGTAGTTTCTGACGCGTCAAACGTTTTGAAGGCATAGACGTCATTGGCAAAGAATGGCGCAAAAAGAGCGGGGTCAGAGGTTTGTTTGAACTGTCTGACGGCATAGACGGCGTAATTGTAGAACTGCTCCACGAGGTCGACGCTCGAAAACAGACTGACGGGGATCATGCGTCTGAGGACGTCCATGGACGCACAGACATCAGGCACCACCTGTTCCTGATAGTACGTGGGGGTGGCGATGACGGGGGATTTTGGCAACTTCCATCCATCGGTCACAATGGCCTCTGCCTCGGCCGAGCGAACGAGAAACATGAGCATTTCTTCGTGACCGGAGATGGATTTCGCGATGTGCAGGGCCAGTTTTTTTGGTCCGATGTCTGGTGAGTTGATTTGGAAAGACGCAAAGGCCGAGCGTTGAAAGCCCTTGTTTCCGTGCAGGATGGCGCATAAATTTTCCATCTCGCTCCGGGTTGTTTCGATTTCTTTGAGGAAAGTCGGCTGGGTGGCGTCGATCGCGCTGTCGTGGATTTTCCGCAGAAAAAGACGGTATTGCCGAGAGACCAGCTCGCCGAGCAAAGCGTTTTGGCTTGCAGTGTCGAGTCTCTGAATGTTGTCTTGTGCGGAGAAGCAACGTTTAAACGCCGTTCCGTCGATGGTGAACGGCATGGGTTCAAATCCGGAGAGCGCCTCCGTCATGGATGCGGCACATTCCTGAGTGGTATTGGAATTGTCCGCCAGGCGTTCGAGCATTTCGAGGGCATCTTTCTCGCCTTCGCGTATGGAAGACAAAATGCGTTTGAAGATCTCGGCATCGGCGAGAGAATTGTCCTGTTCGTCCAGTCCGGAAGCTGGCAGATGGTAAAGTTTTTGAAATTCTTCGACGCATTCTTTCCACGTTTCGGGCAGTTCTTCCTCGGACTTTTCTTCGAGCCATGTTTTTTTCCGGGGTTTTCCTGCAGACTTACTGCCCGTCATGGTCAGATCTGTCGCGAAAATTTCGCATGCCTTCCAAAAGGCATGGAGTTCCGTCCGGTACAGTTCCGGCGTGACGAACATGGCTTCGAGCTGTCGAAACAGATCGTGAGACGGAGTCAGGAAGAACAGCCTTCCAAGATCATGGTTCTTGTTTTGTTCCAAAGCCTCGGATATCCAGTCTCGATATGGCATGCAGTCGGCGTCGTCACGGTGTCGCCCATTGAGCATGTCGGTAAAAAACATGTTGGCCTGGCTGGAATGAATGAGCCTCGTGTGGAGTTCCGTCAAATTGACGCCGGCATGTTTGGATTTGTCATAGAACGCAAAGACTTCGCTCCAGATCATGTCGCACATGTCGCGCAGGTAGGGTTCGTCGGCCCGATTGAGCAGTCCTAGGATGGCACGAGCCTCGAGGAGAAACCCGTTCCAGACGAACATTCGAACCAGAATGCCAAGCAACAGGGCCTCTTCGGGGTGAATCACACGGTAGTCGCACAGCTGCATGTAGTGCGCAAAAGTGACAAACGTAGACATGTGATTGCCAAAAATGGCGAGGATATCGTCATTGTAATTGAGGTTGCAGACGGCGGCCAGTGTGTGAAAGAGGGCGGTTGTGGCGTTGTCATTGCGCGGTTTAAGCTGTTGGAAGCGCGTCATGAATCCGGGGTCTTTGACGCATGACGGGGATTCGATGATGTCGGCGATGAGTTTCAGGTATCGGACGGTGACGATGTCCTCACTGGTCCATTTTCCACATTTTCGTTCATAGCGGTGGAGGACCTCGACGCCCTGTCGAAACTTGCCCAGCATGAAGCAACCTCTGGCGAGTTGCACGTATGTCATGCCCAGGTTTGAACCGGCAATGACGGCCGCTGCGTAGAACGGGAGTGCCTGAAAGCTTCGTCCTGGCTGACCGAACCTGATGTCTCCAAGGCAAGTCCATGCAAACCAGTTCAGGGGTTCGTTCCCCACGAGGATTTGAAACAAACGATAGGCGGCGTCCGGGTTGTCCGAATTGAAGTACTGCACGCCAAGACTGATGAGGCTTCGCCTGAAGTTGGGGCAGGCGTTGAGCACGGCCTCGTTGAGCGCGATGGAGCGTTCGGTCTGACCGAGTTCCATGCAGACCTCGGCGGTGGCGGAAAGCACGAGTACGTTGTTCGGGCTCAGGGTGTTGGCCCGGTCGAGGTCGGCCAGGGCGTGTTCGTGCTGGCTCGAGTCCATAAAGGCCAGGGCTCTCACGAGATAGAACTCAAAATTGTCGGGGACCTCGAGGAGGCATTCCTCGAATTTCTGCAGCGCGCGTTTTCTCTTGTGATCGGCATACATAAAGAGCGCGCTGTAAAGCTTGACATGCGTGGGCATTGGCTTTGAGACGAGTTCCTTGATCTCGTCCCAGTAATCGCATGCCTCGTCAAACGTGCCGCAGGCAAGGGCAATGAGTATCAGGGACAGAAGGATTTCTATCCGTTCTTCGGGAAGTGTGTGTAAGGGAAGCATGGTCGAGAGGGCGCGATTGCCTTCCGTGACACCGCCTTTGAAAACTTTTTCGCGAATCTGTTCGATGCGTTTGATGAATGCAGGATCGAGCACGCGCCACTCCAGATAAAAAAAAGACACAGGGTATCGGGCGGAGGGGGTCGCGGCGTATTCGCCAAAGGCGAATAGACGCGCAGGGGGAGACTTCCCCCTCCCAGAACACACAGCCCAAATGAAACAGAATCCTTTCGACGCACGGGGCCGCGCGTCTTATAGGCGATTTTGTCGAAAGTAAGGATGACTTTTTTATGAACTTCAGAGCCCCTGGTACTCGAATCCGTCCAGAAGATGGGGATTCTTGACCATCGTGTCTCTGAGCAGATTTCGGGCGTCAAAGAGGCAGGCGCCGCGCATGAGGCGTCGGATGGCGCTCCAGTCGAGGGCGCGATAGTCGGCCCAGTCGGTGGCGATGACGAGCGCGTCGGCGTTTTTGGCGGCCTCGGCGGGCGTGTCGCAGAAGAGGAAACCGTCGTCCTTGTAGATGGTGCGTGCATTGGCGAGTCCGGCAGGATCGTGCACACAGACGCAGGCGCCGCGTCGGACGAGTTCCTGGGCCAGTTCGACGGAAGGACTGTTGCGGACGTCATCGGTGTTGGGCTTGAACGAGAGCCCCAGCACGGCAATGCGTTTACCCGGAAGGACTCTGAGTTTGTCGAGGATTTTGAAGACGATGCGATCGAGCTGTCGCCGGTTGACATGGACGGCCGCCTCGACGATGGGCATTTCGTACCCGTAATCGCGCGCCATGCTCAGGAGGGCCAGGGAATCCTTTGGAAAACACGACCCGCCCCATCCGAGGCCGGATTGCAGGAAATAGGGGGCAATGCGGCGATCCATGCCCATGCCGCGGCTGATGTCGGCCATGTTTCCGCCAAGTTTTTCGCACAGTCCCGCGATTTCGTTGGCATAGCTGATTTTGAGTGCCAAAAAGACATTGGAGGCGTACTTGACCATTTCGGAGGAAATGGGGTCGGTGTGGAGACACTGGGGTCGGGGACGGGGCGACGGAGAGGGGACGGAGGCCGGCGGCACGAAAGACTGTTCCAGAATGGGGGCAAAGAGTTCGGTCAGCATCTGGAAGGCTTTGTCATCGCGCGTGCCAATGACAAAGCGATCCGGATAGAACGTGTCGTGGAGGGCACATCCTTCGCGGAGAAACTCGGGGTTGGAGGCGAAATGGAGTTTGGTCCCGTCGCCGCCGCGCGTTTGGACGGCCTCGCGAATTCTGGTTTCGATCATCCCGTTGACGCCCACGGGTACCGTCGATTTGACAACGATGGTCACATCGCGTGCGGGCGAGAGCGCGGCGCCGATTTGCGCCGCCGCGCTGTAGACGTAGTCCAGGTTGGCCTGCCCGTCCGGTCGGGAGGGCGTGCCCACGGCGATGAACACGACATCGGCCTCGCCGAGGACTTCGCTCAGTTCGGTGGTGAAGCGTATCGTCTGGAGAGACGCCAGGAGCGCGTCGAGCCCAGCCTCGGAAATCGGTGCCCGGCGTTCGCGAAGCATGGCTATTTTGCGTGCGTCGACATCGACGCCCGCGACGTGATGTCCGATATACGCCAGTGCGGCAGCCGTATTGATTCCCACATACCCCGTACCAATGGTGACCACGTTCATCTCAGAATTTCCTTCATGTCTCTTGTTTCCAGGTTCCTTGTGCTCTACGCGCCGTGCGCGGATCATGAGACCCGGCCACGGGGCAAAGTCCGACACAATCCGGACCGTCCGGCCGTCACATCGCGGTCGCGCGCCTCTCTGAACGCCATCGGAGAGCATCCGTCCATCCATGCGGGCGTGAGCGCACGGGCGCACATAACGCACACCATGCCGCGATGCAAGCAAACTTGCCGAAGAAACCGGACGTGCCGTGGACGGCAAATGGCTTGAACGGCAAAGAGAAACGATTTTGGTAAAAAATGTTTGACAGACGTGCAAAAGTCTCGTAGAAGCCGCCGACGCCGACGGGATAAAATCTCGGATGAGAGGTTCCGTGGGTGTGTGCGAGAGTAACTCAGTGGTAGAGTGCAACCTTGCCAAGGTTGACGTCGCGGGTTCGA
>CAMCLY010000073.1 GCA_945875805.1 uncultured Myxococcales bacterium
TTGTGGGGGGACGAAGTCCCCCCACGCCCCCCGAAATGCGAAAAGGGCACATGGCGTAGCCATGTGCCCGTTTCGCATGTCACGAGGGGGTGAGGCATGGGGGATGTGTGTCTGGCATGGGTCAGCGGCCACGCGAGTGGGGCTTGGGAAAGCGTGCGCCGTGAAATTTAGGTAAAGAAGATGGGCAAAAGGCGGTATAGAGCGCGCGTCATGGGGATACATGGTTTTGATGTATAGAGACCGGAGAACAAGGATGCTGGACGACACGCAGAACAGGGAAGAACAGACGCCGACAGAAGGGAATGGCGAGTGCCTTGCGCAGGATATCCCATTCGATGAAGCGGAGAAGGAGGAGACGTCGAAATCCGAACAGCCAGGAGACGACGGAGCGGGGGGTGATCCTGGTGAAGGGGGTGTTCCTGGTGAGGGGGGCGATCCTGGTGAGGGGACGCGTGAGGAGGCACGGGAGCGCGCGCAGGCGATTGAAGTGACGTCGGAGGGTCTGGAGAGATATGGCGACGTCGATCGCGAAGCGGTCAAAAAGATCCGCGCGCAATGGCGCAAGGAACGGCGTATCAAACGTCTGACGCCGATCAATACCCTTTTGATGCTTGGAGTGACGGTATTTGTTCCTTGGTATGTTTACAACGATCGTCAGGATCTCGCGTACTTTTTTTCCAGCGGTGAGGCTGTCGAGCTTGGCGATGCCGCCTCGTATCGCATGGTCAACGGGGAGGCGTCCAAACCTCAGGATTTTCCGGACAACCGTTTGGTGCACATGACGGGGATTCCCATTCGTCATGTCGGGATACAGTCCAAGGACACGCCGTTTTCGACGCCCACCAAACGTCTGATTTACATGCTCATGGGGAGTAGCGTGTACATCAAGGAGGACATGGAAAACTCCAAGTATGCGGCCTTTATGTCCCGGACATCGACGTCATTTGGCGCCGATATTGGCGTCGATCCCATCGAGATGACGGGGCGCATGCGCCGTTTTGACACGGCCGAGACCAAGCAGTTTGCCCCGGTACGCGACTATTACGCCGAACATTATGGCACGGTATTCTGTCAGGGGATGTCGGAGTCGGAGCGCAAACGCAAGGCGGCCCTTTTGGGACGTGGCGGTGTTGCCGTTCAGATCATGCCTGACGGTTCGGTCATCCAGGCCGAAACCGACACGCACGAAACGTTGACGCATGTGGTGCCGTTGCGCGGTCGTGCCGCCATGGCAGTGGGACATCAAAATACGCTTCTCCATACGATCGACGCCGGTCTGACATGGCGCAAGGCCCAGCTGCCGTTTGCCGCGCAGGCCACGGCAATGGCTTATGATGCGATCAATGACCAGATCGTTTTTGGCACGCGAGGCGGGTGGGCCGGTTCCAACACCGAGGCGCTTTATCCCCAGGGGGTGGCGACGTCACAGGATATCACCGACATGGCGTTTACCCAGGGGGACGGCGACGCGCCGCGTCTCATTGCCGTGGGGCGCGAGGGCTTGATCGAGGTTGGCTATGCCGACGGCATCGACTGGAAACAGGCGCGTATCGACGATGATGTCCAGTTTAATGACGTGCTGTATGCCGACGAACGATGGTTTGCCGTTGGTTCTCAAGACAAACTCATGGTGCGATCGTCGAGTGGGGCATGGCAACACGGCGTGTCGCCGATCCATGCCGACTGGCTCGGTCTTAGCCGGATTCCCGGTGCTGTCGTCGCCACCGGCACGCGCGGGGCGGTTGTCCGTTATGATCTCAATCAGGCCAACGCTTCGTGGGAACTGTGGCCCGTCGATGACGTCCCCGGGATTGACCTCGACGCCGACATTCGCGCATCCGCGGTCTCCGATGACGGGAAAACGTGGGTCGGCGTCGGTACGCAGGGGGCCATTTTTGTGGCCCAGGCCGACGAACAGGGAACCTTTGGACGCATTCGCCAAATTTCCGGTGCCTATGCCGGGTATGGCATTGTTCAGGATTTGGTCGAGGGAAACCGCATCGAGTATGCCTTGCGCGAGGCATGGCAGAGACACACTCAGGAAGACTTTCACGACGTCACCTATCACGACGGCGCGTTTTATGCCGTGGGGGATGACAGTCTCCTGATGACCAGTCCGGACGGCATTTCCTGGCGCCCGCGCCCGTTGCACGTCAAACACAAGACGTTGCGCACCATTGCGTTTGTGGACGAAAAAAACGGCGTCATTGGTGGTGAAAAAGGCACCCTTCTCGTCACCCATGACGGTGGCGCGACATGGCGTTCCAAAAAAGCCCCCACCGAACGTTCCATCTATGACATCGACGTGGCGCCTGGGTTTGACAAAGGGTTCGTCTTTGCCGGTGCGTATGGGTTGTGGGGGTTCTGCCATGGCGTCGATGAACGGTGTTATCTGCGTTCAAAGAACGCGCCTTATCACTACCGCGCCATTGCGCTCGAACCCGGTACGCAGAAAGCCGGTTTTCTTCATGTCGTTGCTGCAGGCGACGACGCCCGGCTTCTGCGCATTCAGGATGCCCCCGAAAACGCCGGGACGATCACCCCGATTTGGACGCCCGAGCGCCCAAAAGTGCTCGACATGCGCATGGCGCGCGAAGCGTTGCCGCTTGTCCCCAACTCTGCGCGCGGTCATCTTGGGCTCATCGCCACCGCCGACGGTGCCGTTTTCCGTTCTGTCGATGCCGGCTACACCTTCAGGCGCGAAGAAACCGGGCTTCGCCATCCCGTGCGCAAACTCGCCCTCTCCAGTGGCGGCGACGTCGCCTGGGCTTTTGACGACCAGAACCACGTCGTCCAGGATTTGCGCGGTCTGGGCCAATGGACTGCGCTTGAACTCGAACCGGGGCATCCCGTCGTCGATGGCGTGTTTGATGCCAGTGCAGGATACATCGCCACCGACACTTGCCTCTATCAGACGACCCCGCGTCACGAGTTCACGAAACGCGCATGCCTCACCACGCCCGATGTGGCCATTGTCGCCATCGCGCGGCGTGCCGCCGAAACCCTTCTCGTCATTCGTCGTACCGCCGATCCCTCGGCTTCGCCGTATCTCGCGTCCCTCCTCGACGGCACGGGGGATATTGTCCCCAAATTCGACCTTCCCAAGGACGTCCTGGCCGGAGTCAAAAACAAGCCTCATCTCCAGATCGAGGCGTGTGGCGACAAGATTTTTGTCGTGGATCCGGACGTCCGGATGGCCTGGGCGCTGTCCCAGGACGGCACGGCCTCGTCGCCTCTCGAACGCGTCGGCGATACCTTGTGTGACGATGGAAAAATGACCGTCATGCAGGTTTCTCCCCATGGTTCGCAGTGGGCTGTCGACATGGTGTCGTGGAACGGGGAGGGGACGTCGCCGATTTTTTCGACCAAACTCGGTTTTGAACCCTCGCAATTTGCGCGCATGCCTGACGGCCGGTGGTGGATGTCCGGCGACGACGGGGTCTCCAGGGCTCCGCTTGTGATGATGTCGCGCGACGGCGAACACTGGTCGTGGCGACGGGATCACATCACGGATTATCACGCCGTCGCCGTGGCCGGTGAGCACGCCGTCGCCGTTGGGGATGACGGTACCATCCTGGTGTCCGAAAACAACGGCGTTTCCTGGAAACGCGCTTCCGCGAGTCCTTCAAAAACCTTGCGCGACGTCTGCCTCACCTCTGATGCCTCGCTGGGCATCGCCGTCGGCGATGCCGGCACCATATTCCGTGCGCAAAACGGGCTCTCTCGATGGTCAAAACTCAACTACAAGCTCGACCTCGACATCACGTCGTGCGCCATCGTCGAGCAGAAGGATCGCACCCAGATTTATCTGGCCGGAAAGGGCGGCGCCATCTACACCTCGCCGGATCCCGAACTTGGCAGGCTCGAACTCGTCGCCAGTCCTGCCGTCGAAAACATCCACAGCCTTGCCGCCCTCGAAACCGGCGAAGTCCTCGCCGTGGGCGGCGAGTATCAGGATCCCGCCACCATCTGCGAGGAGGGATTCCTCATCGAAGCCGACAAAAGACCGCGCGATCTCTGGCCGTCTTTCGTCATTGCCCTTCTGCTTGGGCTCTTCTGGGTATGGACGCTCAAAACCTTTGTGCTGAGTATCCGTCACCGTCACAAGTTCGACACCGTCGAGGACTGATTCCTTTGTCCTTCCGGAGCTTTTGCCACCTTGTGGCCCGGCAGGAAAGAACATCGCTCCCCTCCCTTCTGGGGAGGGGCAAGGGGTGGGGGCTGAGGGGGGCGACGCGTATTTGCCAAAGGCAAATAGCGGCGTTGGGGGGACACTTCCCCCCCACACAAAAACACGTCTTCACAGAGACACGATTCGGGCGCTTTGCGCGCCATGACAAAGGTTTTCAATGACATCGTCAGACAAACGCATTTTGCTCATTCACACCGGCGGAACGATTGGGATGGAAGGCGAGGTGCATCTCGAACCCGGACATTATGCGTCGGCGCTTTTTGAACAGTTGCCGGAATATATTGGGTTTGCGCGCATCGATTCGACCATTCTGTGCAACCTCGATTCGTCGGACATTGGGCCGAAGCTCTGGGGGGAGCTTTCGCGCATCATTGCGGCCCATCGTGCACAATACGACGGGTTCATCGTCGTCCATGGGACCGACACGATGCCCTACACCGCATCCGCCCTGGCTTTTGCGCTTGAGGGGCTTGACAAGCCCGTCGTGCTCACGGGGGCGCAGCGGCCGATGGGGGCATTGCGCAATGACGCTCGCCGCAACCTGGCCGACGCGATCGAGGTCACCACGCTGGACATTCCGGAGGTGGCCATCTGCTTCGACGGCGTGCTTTTGCGCGGCTGTCGGTCATGCAAGGTCAACACGCGCGCCTACCATGCTTTTGACACGCCGGGGTGTGAGCCGCTTGCCCGTCTTGGCGTCGACATCACGCTTGGGGCCCACATCCGCCGCCCCGTCACCGCGTTCCGCTGTTGCCCCAATTTTGACGCCAACGTCATGGTTGTCCACGTCAGCCCTGGGATGAAGGCCGGGACGCTGATGCGGCTGATCGAAGGCGAACGCTGTCTGGACGGCATCGTCCTCGTGCCGTTTGGCGTGGGCACCATTCCGTGTCTCGACAGCGACATCGGGTCGTTTGTCCAGCGAGCCTCGGATCTCGGCATCGACATTCTCGTGGCCAACGCTTCCGTCGGCAAAATCGACCTTTCCCTTTACGAAAACAGCCAGGCTCTCGTCCGTGCCGGCGCCATCAGCGGCCGCGAAATTCGCCTTGAAGCCGCCGTCGTCAAGCTCATGCATGCGTGCGCCACGTTTCAGGACCGCGACGAACGTCACGAGTACCTCCGCTGGAACGTCGCGGGCGAAATGGGCTGAGGTTTGGGTTGTGTGCGGGGCGCGGGCTATTTGCCGTGGCAAATACGCCCGCTCGCGGCGCTATCTCCCTTTCGGTCGATACGCGCCGCCCCTGTGTTGGGGGCGTCACTTGCACGCCGCGCTCACCGAGTCTCCCTGGACGGTTTCACGGCACGTCGTTCCCATGCCGCATTCTATGACGTTTAGCCAGCCATCGCTTCCGCACGACATAAAATGCCTCTCGTCAAGGCAGTTGGGGACGTATTCCGGCGTGCAGCTTGCGTCTCGATATTCGCCTTCGTCACATGCACTCATGGTGCATAGGACAAAGACGAGCATTCCCAACCCCATGGCGTGTTTTTTCATGGTTTGTTCTCCTTTGTGTTGTCTCGCGCGTGTGGGCGGAAATGCAGCTATTCGGGGGCTGAAGCGGTCAGGCATGAGCCGTTTGCGCATCCGTTTGCGCATGTCGAAAAGACCCATTCTCCGCCGACGCAGGTTTTGAGTTTTTTGCCGTTGGCGTCACACGTCGTCTCGCCGTCGGTGCACAGGACATAGCCCGGGCTTGGCTTGCATGCCCCGTTGGCACAGCCGCCTGCACACGGGCGCTGCAGGGTCCACGTGCCGTACTGGCAGATCATGACGGACGCGCCGTCGCATTTGAGGTCGCCGTTTGTACATGCGAGGCCCTCATTTTCGATGGGGCTCTCGACCGGTTCTGAACCATTGGCCAGCGCGCAGTGGACCTGGGTTATCACGGGACTCCCCGAAGCATCGAGGCTCACGCCGCCTTCTGTGCAGTAGGCGTGTTTGCCGCAGGCCGTCACGATGAGCGTCGAATTGAAACACGACATAAAATGCGTCGCGTCGATGCACTCGGGTTCATACGTTTCGTCGCACTCGAGATCGTTCAATGTGCCGGTGTCGCATCCGGCAAGGCAGGCCATCAGTCCCATGCAGATGCAACCTTTGAGTAAAAAACGGGTCATGATTTTCAAACTCCGTGAATGAAAAGCTAAAATTCGACGCCAAGGCCAAGCTGTCCGTAGAAGTAGCCTTTGAAACCGCCTTCGGCACGGATGGTCAGCCATTCCATGAGGGTGAATTTGAACCCGAGGGTGACCATGACGAACCCGAAGACGGGGGGCAATCCGGTGGCGGACACGCTGCCGGGTTCGTGGGGGCATGTGTCGAGGTCGCTTCCACTGAGCGCACAGGAAGAGCGTATGGCGTGACTTTTGATGTCGCCCAGCACGACGCCGCCCCAGAGACCGCCGCCGTAATAGAAGCTGATTTCGTCGATAATCGGGACGATGTGGTAGGCGGCGATTTCGATGTTGACCGAACTGAGCTGATTGACGATGTAATGGGCCAGGTGTGGGGCATTTTTATGGTCGTCGTCGAGCCAGTAGGTGCTGCCGGTCCGTGCATTGAACCAGGAAAGTGTAAATCTCAGTTCGCACGGCACCTGGAATCGCAAAAAATAGTCGAGAGAGACGCCCATGTTGACGACGCCGTCCCATGTGGAGCCGTGCTTGGCAAACCATGGGTTGAAGAAATACCCTGGCACGCCGAGAAAGGACATGCCGAGCTGAAAGCCGTGACCGCGAATGATGGTTTCGTCAGTGGTTCCGGAATCCGCGGCGTCCTGGGGCGTAGGGAGTGCGTCCTGGGGCGTGTCGGCAGGGAGGGCATCCTGGGGCGTGTCGGAGGGGACGTCTTGAGCCGAGGCCATGGATGGCGCGGCAAGAAAAGCAAAGAGGGCGAATGCCGCCAGGTGGCGGACCATGCGTTGTAAGAACATGCATAACCTCGCGAAAAACAAAGGGGAAACGCGCCCATCATGAGACCCGGGCATTCCACGCAGACTGCGAATTTGTGCAATTTATCATTTTTTGTCATCAACCCAAAATAAAAGGCATGGGCGTGAAAAGTCCCTTTGCCTGTTGTCAATCGAGGGCTTGCGTGTTAGAAGGGCGGCTCGCCCGCCTATGCTGTGCATTTGCGGTAATTGCAGGCAATTTTTGATTAGGAGAAAAACGATGAAATTGTCCCCTCTTGCTGAGGTCAAAGAGAAGTTTGGTTCGCGTGATGCGCTCGTCAAAATCGTGATGGGCAAAATGGAACGTCCCGAAGGCATGTCGGATGAAAAGCTCGAAGAGAAAGTCCGCACCATCAGCAACCGCAAGTTGCTGAAACTCAACGCGACGCATGACGATATGATTGCCCGTTTCGGCTCGAAAGCCGGTCTTGTGGATGCCATCGTCGGCCTGGTCTGCAAGGGCAAAGTCGACACGGTATACCGCGCGAAGCTGTTGACGATGCGTCCCGCGCAACTTCTCGACATCCACGCTTCGCTGTCGAAGAAAAACTAAATGACGCATGGCCGAATTTTGACGTTTCTTGAGTCCGGTGACTCTGGACGTTTCGGCCACAAATAAGGAAGGTGGCACCGATGCATGAGCATGACTGGCACGGCAGAGTTTTGGTTTTGTTGGTGTGTTTTGCGGTTGCCGCCGCCCTGGCTATGGGATGTACAAATCGTCGGAGCGAGGGCCAGAAGCCCGTTGTCGTCGAGGATGATGAGGATACGCGGGGATTTGCCAAACCCGTGACTGCACGTTCCACCGACGAGGATGCAGCCGCCCATGTCGGCCTCAAACAGCAGTTTCCGGGCGGGATCGAACCCGATGATTACAAAGCCCAGAAACTCGTCAACCAGCTTTTCAACTACTGCGTCGGTCTGTGTTCGATCGAGCAGGAATGCCCCAAAGATCTCGATGCGGCCCGCGAGGGGATCCGCAAACAATACAGTATCTTCTGGCCCAAAGATCCCTGGGGAAATTTTTATCAATACAAACGCCTTGACCCCCAGACCTGCGAGGTATGGTCGTCGGGACCAGACGGAAAAGACGGCACCCCGGACGATATCCACGTCTCAAAGTCAAACCGACAGGACGCCCCAAAAACGTAAGATCCAGATACATCACGCAAGACGTCCGAGTTTTGTCTGAAAGAGAATGAGTTCATGTCCAGTTCAGAATGTCGTGGGAGAAATTACATGCACCGATCGTTTATCGCCGTGATGAGCGCCGCCGCACTCGCTGTATGCACGGTGGCAAATGCACAGAGTCCGGAGGCCCAGGCTTCCGACGATTTTCAATGGAATCTCCAGAAACAGTCGCAAGACAACCAACAGGCTCAGGACGGTCTGGCGTCACGCATTGATGATCTGCAGCGTCAGATCGACGACCTCCGACAGGATAAGGTCAGGGCCGATGCCGAAATTGAGAAATTGCAGTCCCAGCAAAAGACTTCCGTGGCCGAGTATTTCGCCGACCGGTTCCAGTTCGGGTCCTATGGACGCGTGCAGCCTTCCATGAACCCTGACGGCATGAAAACAGGACGGCAGGCCCGTATCGTCGCCCCGTCCCCACGGGTCGACGAAGGAAGCTACGTCGAACTCTACCTCAAATACACCCCCTACAAATCCGACGACGGCACCGTCGTCGATGTCGTCACCACCCTCGCCATCGACGGCGACAAGCTCTTCCATTACGACGGTGAATGGGATTCGAGCATCGCCGTGAGAAACCTCTATGTCGAAGCTAGGAATCTCTGGTTCGACGGGTTCACCGTGTGGGCCGGATCACGCATGTACCGGGGCGACGACATCTACCTCCTCGACACATGGCCCCTCGATAACCTCAACACCTACGGCGGCGGCATCGGGTGGCACGGATATACGGGCACCAACATCGATATCCATTTCGGCACCAACCGCCTCAAGGATTCCTACCAATACGAAGTCGTCGACGTCGTCGATGAACGCTTCGTCGGAAAACAGGACGTCCTCTTCCTCGACCGACAGCGGTTTATCGCCTCCATCAAGGCCGAACAGTTCTTCGGCGGCGGAAATCTCCCCGACTTCAAGGCCAAACTTTACGCCGAAATCCACGCCATCGGCGAGGGCAAGTACCTCGAGACACAGCCCGAATTGATCAAAAAACTTCCCTCCGACGACGGATGGCTCATCGGCGCTCAGTTCGGCGTTTCAAACTTCCTCGACGGCTCGTACGTCAACCTCTTCTTCAAGTATGCCGAAGGTCTCGCCGCCTACGGCGAAAAAAACATCCCCTTCGGCGTCGCCACCGATCTCAAGGCTTCAGATGCCCTCAACGTGACTGTCGGACTCAGCGCCGGCATCAACATCCTCTCCTACGCCGACGTCCTCTTCGGCGGTTACGTCCGATACTTCCATGACGCCGACGGACAAAAGGAAGATTACGACGACGGCGTCGAAGGCGTCTGGGATATCCGTATCACCGGTCGTGTCGGCAAGTATTTCCGTCCCGGTATCGAGCTCAGTCAGCAATTGCGGAAAGCAAACGGCGTCAATCCCGTCGACCAAAAGCAGGAACTCGCCTCCATCTTCAAGTTCTCTGTTCTGCCCGCCGTCCGGTTCGGTGATGGCGTCCTCGGAAGACCCGAAATCCGCTTCAATTACACCCTGAGCGTCCTCAACGGGGCCGCCCGCAAAACGTTTGCCGAACGCGATGCCCTGCGTAATACCCATTACGCGCACTTCATAGGACTGGCCGCCGAGTGGTGGTTCAACCTGTAAAACCTTCGCGCCAAGGATACGAACCCATGCCCCATATTCCTTACGACTATTACGACGTCCTCGCCGGAGGAAAAGCACACGCGTTCGACGCCGAAAAAGCATACCAGTTCCTGGCCTCGCACCCCGATCCCGTCTGTGAGGCAAGACTCGCGCATTGGCGCGGCGACATCGACGACGAGGCGTTCTGGAATATCATGGGCTCGTATCAGGGCACAAATGGCGGGTTCAAAGGCGGTATCGACCCCGATTACAAGGGCGAGGTCGGATCCATCCACTCGACCATTGAAGCCATGCGCATCTTCATTGCACACCAGCTGTTTGAAGGCCCCCACATCACTCGCATGCTCGATTTCCTGCGCGCCACCGCCTTGCCCGACGGTTCATGGCAGGAAATTCCCGAAGTCCTCGCCCAGCCTACATGCCCGGCATGGTATCAGCCCGCCAAATTCCGCATTTGCGAAACCGCGTGCCTCGCCGGATATGCCCTCGAATTCGGGGCCTACGACCTCTGGACCAACGCCGTGCGTTTCATCCGGCAGAACTGGCTCCAGATGCCCGACGCGCACACCGCACACCCCTATTGGGCCGCCATCCTCCTCCTCGGTCGAAGCACCACATCCAGCGACAGAAGCATCGCCCTCGATGCCCTCGACAACCTCAACGCCTTCGTCCGGAACCGAAAAATCGACGCCTACGACTGCTCGGCCATTGTCGAAATCCTCATCGGCCTCGACACTTCCGAAGTCGATGACACCTTGCTCAAACTCCTCGACATGCTCGGTGCCGCCCAAAATCTCGACGATGGCGGCATTCGCACAGAGTACGGCGACGCCTTGCGGCCATCCGCAACGTTTAACGCTCTGATGGCCGTCGCACTCCTCATGCAGCGCGGCCTTGTCGAAAACCACTGAACACTCTGCGTGGGGCCGGGCTATCCGCCTTGGGCGGATACGCCCTGCCGGGGCGGCTATCCGCACATTGCGGATACGCCGCCCCTTCCTTATTTATCGAGATTGAACCATGAACACTCACTTTCACCGACTCGAAGCCATGGGACAAAAAGACGTCGATCTGCTCCTCACCCATGCCACCCTCGTCAACGTACTCAGCGGCGAACTCCAGGAAGATACCGACATCGCCATTCATGGAGAGGATATCGTCGGAATCGGACCGGGATATCGTGCCACTCATACCCTCGATTGCCGTGGAAAATTCATCATTCCAGGACTTATTGACGCCCACATCCACCTGGAAAGCACAAAATTGTCCATCCCCCAGGCCGCGCGCCTGATGGCGCGATTCGGCACGTCCACCGTCATTACCGATCCCCACGAAATAGGAAACGTCGCCGGTGTCGAGGGCATCCTCTATCAAATGGATTCGGCGAAAGATAACGGATACCTTCACGTCTACTTTACCATCCCCTCATGCGTGCCCGCACTCCCCGATCCCGATATCGATACGGCCCCAAATACCCTCACTCCCGACAAACTCCGCCTCTTTCTGGGACGCGATGAGGTCGTCGGACTCGGCGAGATGATGAATGTGCCCGGTGTCCTCCTTGGATTACCGGATGTCCTGCGCAAAATTGAGGATTTTACCACCCACCGGCTTGTCGTGGACGGGCATGCCCCCATGCTTTCCGGGTATGCGCTCAACGCGTGTATCGGTGCGGGCATCGGTTCTGACCACGAGTCGACCGACCTTCAGGAAGCCCGTGAAAAACTTCGGCGCGGCATGGTCGTGATGATCCGCGAGGGTTCGAGCGAAAAAAACCTCGACACACTGCTTCCCCTTATCGATCCGCGCAATGCCTCGCGGCTCATGTTTGCCTCTGATGATCTCGATCCCACCGACTTGCTCGAACGCGGACATATCAATCACCTCGTGCGACGCGCCGTCGCCCACGGCATTGACCCCATTGTGGCCGTGCAGATGGCCACCATTTCGCCTGCGACCTATTTTGGCATTTCGCACCGCGTGGGCGCTGTTTGTCCCGGTCGCTTTGCCGATCTCGTCGTGCTGGACGACCTCGTCTCATTTGATCCCAAAATGGTCGTACATCGTGGAAAAATCGTCTTCAGGGATGGGGCGTTGTGTGAGGCGGGAACGCCATCGGACTGCCACCTTCATCCCACGATGCACGCTGTACTTCCTACCCCTCAGGCCTTGACCGTGCATGCCGTTGAAGGGCAAAAGGCCCGCATCATGGAAGTCGTCGCCGGACAAATCCTCACGCGCGAACGTTTTGTCTCGCCGCGCATCGTCGGGGACGTCATGGTGCCCGATCCCGCACAGGACATTGCTAAGGTATGCGTTTTTGAACGACACCGCGGTACGGGATCGTTCGGCGTCGCCTTTGTGCGAGGGTTTGGTATCCAGCGCGGGGCAATGGGATCATCGGTCGGACACGATTCTCACAACCTCATCGTCGTCGGCATGGACGACGAATCCATTCTGAAGTGTGCCAGACAGATATGCGAGATGGGTGGCGGCCAGGCCGCCCTCTACGATTCACACGTCGAAACCCTTCCCTTGCCCATCGCCGGCCTTATGAGCCCAGAACCAGCCGAACAGGTGGCCGATGCCGAAACACGCCTTGAGGCCTTTTGTGCTCAAAAACTCGGCGTCACCCTTCAAAGACCCATGGCCGCACTCAGTTTTATGGCCCTTCCCGTCATCCCTGAACTGCGAATCACCGACCGGGGGCTCTTTTCGATTGCTCCCGGCGGATATCCTCAGTCCGTTCAGACTTTTTCGTGCAAATAAGGAGTCCGTGCTCTCATGGCTACTTACATCACCAAAGATGGTTTCAAGGCGCTTAAAGACGAATACGATTATCTCAAATCCATCGAACGTCCCAAGGTCGTCAACGAAGTTGCCGAAGCGGCTGCTCAGGGCGACCGCAGCGAAAATGCCGAATATATCTATGGAAAGCGACGTCTGCGGGAAATCGATCGCCGCATGCGTTTTCTCAATCATAGCTTTTCGGATATGCAGGTCATCGATCCCGAGCAACCGCGCGGCGATCGCGTTTTCTTTGGTGCCACCGTCTCACTGTATGACGAAGATCTTGATGCAGAGCTCTGCTATGTCATCGTCGGTCCACTCGATTCTTTGGACGACAAACACATCAGCTACCAGTCCCCGGTGGGACAGGCGCTTTTGGGCAAATCCGTCGATGATTCCGTGACGATCAGGACGCCCAAAGAAGTGCGCCATGTCACCATCATGAATGTCGAATACATACACGTCGACGTTCCGCCGTTTTCACCCGAAAATCGCAAGGCATGACGTATTGGGAAAAATCTTTTTTTCATGGAGCAAAAAAAATACGTCACAAAATCATCGACCGCGCATCATCCCTTTGACGGCCTCATACGGAGTGGGGCCGGTTGTGCTGGGAGGAAGTCGATGAACCTTAAAATCTCTTAATCCACACATGCGACCATAACCATCGATGCGCGTTCGCACTCGCACTTCGCGTCATGTTCATTGACGAATGACTGAAGCGGAACATCGGTGGGCACCACACGAGTTTCATCTTTGGCCGAACGGGGAAGAGGCATTCATGGTCTGGCCCCCGCCGCCAAGGTGTGTCTTGTGAATGACGCAAATGGTCAGGTGGCGGCGGGGGCGGGGCCCAAAAACATAGGTACCGGTAGGACTTTTGTAAGCGAAAGGGCAAAGAAGTGCCACCGAAGCCAGACCATGAGTGTCGGCAGAACGTGATTGGATGAAATAAAACAGAAGTGCCAC
>CAMCLY010000074.1 GCA_945875805.1 uncultured Myxococcales bacterium
AAAACCGGCCTCACCCCCGGCCCCTCTCCCATGGGGAGAGGGGAGCATGCTTCACCAAAAACAAAAAAACCTCCACCAAACCCACAAAAAGGCTTCACTTCTACAATGCCCCAAGCCTCACAAGCTCATGAAATGCGAAAAGGGCGCATGGCGTAGCCATGTGCCCTTTTCGCATTTCGGGGGGTGTGGGGGGACTTCGTCCCCCCACAAAAAAAACTGAAGACCTACAAGGCAAAGATGGTTTCGGCGGAGATGGCCCAGAGTCCGGAGATCATTTTGACGGCGATCGTATAGGTGAGAAGGAATAGACAGAATGTTGCGGTTGCGAGGGCGATGCGGCGCGGGGTGGACTGGGGCAAGGCGTGCCGGAAGATGGAAATGCCGAGCGTCAGTAGGGTGGAAGCCAGGCTTGCGGATGTGATGAGGAGCAACAAGCCGGGTTGTATGAGAATCATGATTCCCATGGTGAGGACTATTTTTGGACGTTTGGGCCGCCGCAGGCGGCCGGGAAGTGAGGGGGATGGTGAGGCGATGCGTTGGGAGGAAGAGGGAAAATGGGGATGGGAAGAGGGGGGCGGCGCGTATTTGCCCGAAGGGCAAATAGCGACGTGGGGGGAGACTTCCCCCCAGCACAACGCCCAGAAAGTGCATGAAAACAGGCGGTATCTGGCGCCATGATGGCGCGTGGATGGGTGTTTGAGGTTAGAGGGAGGCGAGGCAGTTGCGTCTGGCGGAATCGATGGCGTCGGCGTGTTCAGGGGGGATGTCGGTGAGGTCAAGTGGGAGGATTTCGATGGAGGCGATGAGGCGTTCGGCGGATTTGGCGTCGGCGTTGGCGACATTGACGGCGGCCTCGAGGAGTGGTGTGCAGAAGTTTCTCAGGACGGGGTTTTGTGGTTGGAAGTGTTGTAGGAAGGTTCGGGTGAGTTCGCGCAGGGCGTTTGTGTTTTTGGACGCGAGTTTGAGCCATTCGGCGAGTCTGATATCGTCGATGAGTGCGGAGGCGATGAGGCGTTGATTTTTGGGCATGTCCTGGAGGTTAAGGGCGATTTCGAGTGGGGAGGAGGGGAGAGTGTTTTGGAGACGGAAGAGTTCTTGGGAGGCATCGACGAACGCGGGGAGTTCCATGTCTTTGAGGATGAGATTTTCGCGTCGGAGCTGGGCGAGTTTGGCGGCGATGGACTCGTATTCGGCGAGTTTGGCGGTGTCGTGTTCGATGGCGATGGAGAGGATTTCGACGCCTTCGAGGGCTTCGAGTGGGAATGCGGCGTAGGCGTCGTCGGCGAATTCGCGTGCGTTTTCGATGGGGATGAGGTGGTTTCCGAGGAGGAGGTAGAGGCTTGCGGATCGGATATCCCATGGTGTGTTTGGATTTTCGACGGCCTGTGCGAGGGAATGGATGAGGGATTTTTGGAGGTTTTGTGGTCGTCTTGAGCCGACGTCTTGGATGAAGTTTCCGGCGTCGTGACAAGCGCGCAATTGTGCGGCGCACCAGTGAATCCAGAGTGTGGCGAGGGCTTCGCGCGAGAAGGTTTTCTGGTCGAGAGCGAGGATGACGTGCTGGTCGAGCCATCCGAGTCCGTTGCGCAGGGCAGGGGAGACGGCGTCGAGGATTTGGATCAGCTTTTGGTGGGCTTCTTCTGGGGTATAGGTGGGTGTGATGGCTTCGAAAATGACTTTTGCGAAGCAGAGAGCGCCGTGGTGTCCGATGGCGCTGAGGTTATTGAGAGCGCGGACGAGGTGTTTTGGTCCGTCTGTGGTATTGAGGATGTCGTGGATGGATTGTCGGAGAGCCTGTTCGTCGCCCTCCATGGCGTGGAAGGCGTATTTCATGCGTCCGGTGCAATCGTCCTGGAAGAGGATTTCTGAGCCTTTGAGTCTGGCGATGGATTTACCGGCTTTTTCAAATTCGCGGATGTCTTCTGGAGTCATGATTATCCTTGTGCGAGCGCATCGAGCAGTGTTTTTCGTTGCTCGTGGGTTTGTCCATATAAATAGTTTTTGTTACCGATGAGGACGCTTCCGCTCTGTTGATGCCGGATGCGATCGAGGACGAGAGCCGTGGCCTGTGAGAGTTGTCGTTCGTAGCGGAAGGCGCCGAGTTCTTGGTATGGTCTGATGCGGATGGCATGGGAAATTTCGTGTGTGCCGGAGCGCATGGGTGCGTCTTCGATCCATTTTTGCCGTCTTGCGGAAATTTTCCATGCGATGTGTCCGCGCCGCACGCCGTGGTTGAGTTCTTTGAGAGCGTGGTCTTTGCGTTGTGTGTCTTTTTTATTTTTTGTGGTGTTGAGCCATGTGAGTTCGTCGTCTCCTGTGATGGGCGTGGGGTAGACGCATGCGGAGTCAGGGATGTTCAGGGTTTGTCTGAGTTCGACGAAGGGCAGTGGGAAGCGCGAGCGAATCTCGATGTTCTGAAAGAAGGCCCTTCCGCGCTGAGAAAACATGCACATGTAATGAGCGGAGACCGTTTGTCCTGGGTTGAGTCGTCTGATGAAGATGGGGCCGATGACGTGGTTGTCTGAGAATCGTTCAAAGAGGAGGAGTCCGAAGACGGGTGAGTGTCCAGTATTGGTGATGAAGAGGTCGATTTGGGTTTCGCGTCCGGCGAAGATGTCCTCTTTGAACCGGCGTTCGATGCGCATGGTCTGGAAGTTTCGCCTTGCGATGAAGTATGCGAGAGCGAGCGAGGCGGAGATGGCGGACATGAGGAGTACGAGTCCGCTTTTTCCGGAGTAGATGGCGGCGGAGGTGAGGGTGAGCCAAAAAAAGACGAACAGGGCGCCTTCGCGATTGAGGGCCAGATGCAAAGGGCGTTGAGTCATCGGTTTGGGCATCGTTTTTTGTGGGCAAAAAAAAAGGTCCTTTCGGACCTTAAAGGCGAGTAACGGATTCGAACCGCTGTAGAAGGATTTGCAGTCCTCTGCCTAGCCTCTCGGCCAACTCGCCATGTGGAGGCGAGTAACGGATTCGAACCGCTGTAGAAGGATTTGCAGTCCTCTGCCTAGCCTCTCGGCCAACTCGCCAACAGCGGGGCCGCTTTTAAATAACAATCCGATCGCTGTCAAGGGATTTTATTCATTATTGTCCATTTTAGGTTCTGTCGAGGTGGCGATATCGATTTGCCGGCGGATGTCGAAGTAATCGTCGAAGATGTCGTCGAGGCATGCGCGGAGTTCCTTGATGCCGGTTTTTTTGAGTGCGGAGGTGGAGACGAGGTTTTTGGGGGATGTGTCGAAGCATTTGGCGATTTTGTGCATGTTATTGAAGGCTTCATTTTTTCCGAGCTTGTCGGTTTTGGTGAGGACGACGAGGACGGGCAGCTCTCGTTGTGCGATCCAGTCGTACATCATCATGTCGTGTTTGGAGGGCATCCGTCGGATGTCGAGGAGGAGGAGGAGTCCGAGCAGGGTTTCTCGCTGTGCGAGGTAATCGTGCATCATATCGTCCCATGATTTCTGGATGGCGGCGGGGACATCGGCGAAGCCGTATCCTGGGAGGTCGACGAGGAAGGCTTTCTGTTCGATGTCAAAAAAGTTGACGAGCTGGGTGCGTCCTGGCGTTTTGCTGACGCGTGCGAGGTTTTTCTGTTCGCAGAGCATGTTGAGGAGTGAGGATTTTCCGACGTTGGAGCGTCCGACGATGGCGACTTCTGGCCATTCGTTGTTGGGGAACTGTTTTTTGGCGGCGGCACTCGTAGAGAACTTTGTTTTGCGGTAATCGAGGGGCATGGAGAGGATCCTTTTATTGGGTGTGCGTATGTTATTGGGTGTGCGTATGGTTTTGCGCCGCTATGGCCGTGGGCCATACGCGTCGCGGGGCATCGCTATCTCCCCCGTCCGGGGTCGATACGCGCTGCCCTTGTATACTGGTTGCGGTCAGAACATAAGTCCCGGCGAGATCATTTTGATCGGTGTCACGAGGAGTTTTTATGGGTTTCTGGATAAAGATCGTCGTTCTTGTTGTCGTGGTGTTTGGTTTGTCGTGGATTCCGCTTGTGGGGGCTTATGATTACGAGAGTGCGTGGGTGACGGCGCTTCTCGGGGTGGTGTTTGTGCCGCTGTTTGTGTCGTTGCCGCGTGAATCGGGTCGAGATGGCGGCTGGATCGTGCGAGGCGTGTTTGGGGTGGCGATTTATTGGGGGGTGTGCAATGCGATTTGGGTGGGGATGGCATGGCTCCGCGACACGTGGTGTGATCCGCTTCGCGGGTTTGAGTATCAGGTGCTCATTGCGCTGATGTCGAACGCGTTGTCTGGGTTTGTCTGGACGTGGCTGGGCGGCGTGAGCCGCCTCAGGATTGTGCGCGTGACGGGGTATGTGGCGTGTGTGGTGCTGGACGTGGGGTTTGCGCTGTATGCGCTGTACGAATGGCCGCCGATCGTCGCGTTTGGGCAGTTTTTTGGGTATTTTGCGGGGTCGATTTATGACGAGTCGATCGACGTGATGCGCGGACTGGTGTTTTTCCGTGCGAGTACGTTGGTGTTATTGGCTACGCTTATCTTGGCACAAACGGCGAAAGCGTCGCGCGTCCGTCGTTATGTGATGCCCGTATTGGGGCTTTTGCTCGCCTTTGGTGTGCATGTGGGTCTTGCGCATGAGGGGGTTCTGGTGCCGATGGGTCGCGATGCGCTTCGCGCGACGTTGTGGGCGACGGCGGAGAGTGAGGACGGGATGTTCCGGGTACACTTTGTGCCGCGGTCTCGCGCGACGATGCGGGCCGAACGGGCGCGTCATCTTTTGGAGCTGAACCGCGACGTCCGCGCGCTGGAGGCGTTTTTTGATGCGCGCCCTGTGGCGCCTGTGGATATCTGGGTGTATCCGAATCGCGAGATGAAGGGACGGTTTATGGGGGCGCGGAACACGAGTTTTGCGCGCGTCTGGAAACACGAGGTGCATCTGGTCGAATCGTCTCCCGACAGCACGCTTGCGCGCCACGAGCTGGCCCATCTGTTTGCGGCGTCGTTTGGGAACGCGCCGCTTGGCCTTGCCGGTGGCGCGCATGTTCCCGCGCCTGGCTGGATCGAAGGCCTTGCCATGGCGGCCGAATGGCCCGTCTCGACGTTTGACCTTCACACGTGGAGCGCGGCGATTCTGAATCATCCCGAGCGTTTTGGTGAGATTACGCCTGTCGGGCTGATTTATGGATTTTGGGGGATGCCGTCGCGCGTGGCGTACACGTTGGCGGGGTCGTATGTCCGCTGGCTTGTGGAGACGTACGGGATAGCACGCGTCAAGTCGCTGTCCCGGGTGATGCCCGGGAGTTTTGAGGCGATTGTGGGGGTGGATATTCACGCGACGTTTGACGCGTGGCGTGCGCATTTGCGCGATGAACACAGCGATGCCAGGGCGGATCGGACGGTGGCGCTGGCGTTTGGGACATCGTCGATCTGGACAAAACGGTGCGCGCGTCAGCGCGCCAGTGAGGAACGAGGGTTTTATGCGTGTCTTGACGATCCCGGGTGTGACGTGGCGCGTCTGGATGTGGGTGCGCTGTCGATTGGCGAGACGTGTGAAGGGGGGGCTGACGATATGGGGCTGGTGCTTGCGCGTCTGGAGAGGGTGTGGGCGCTTTACATGGCGTTTGGGGTGGCGCTACGCGCCGACGCGGTGGAGGTGTTTTCCTGGCCGTGGCCTGAATGTTTGCGGGGGACGGTGGGCGAAGGGATACGCCGTGCCCGTGGGGAGGCGTCGGGCGGCGCGCCGCGAGATGGCGTGCTGGATATTGGCGCGGCGCGGTATCGTCGGGATATGCTTGGTGCGCTGGATGGGATCATGTCTGTGGAGAACTCGCCGCAGGTGCGTCGCGTGTGGGGGGAGCGCGCCGCCGACATGTACTGGCATGCCAAGTTCGGGACGGTGGCCTGGCTGATGTATTCGGCGGTGTTGTCGCAACCGCTTGTCGAGGTGCAGGCGCGCCGGGTGGAGATCAAGCGTCAGGCGGCGCGCCATGCGGACCATCCTGTGTCGCGGGAAGTGCTGCGGTATTTTGCGGGGGATGCCGATTTTTCGATTGAGTCTGCGTCGTTGCGGCATCCTGGCGCGCCGGTGCTGGCGTATCTCGATTTTGTGGATGCGATGCACCGGCGAGAGTTTGGCCGGGCGGAGCGCGCGCTGGCGCGGTGTGTCTGGGGGTTGCCCCGTGCAAACGGGGCAACGCGTCTTCCTGCGCGTGCGTGGCGCGAATTATGGCGCCTTGCCGCTTATTTGTAGTTCTTTGAGGCGCGACAGCTGGTCGCCCTGGAGGATGACGTATTCGTTTTCGAGCGCGCCGCCGATGCCGAGCTGACGTTTTGCGAACTTGAGCCATGCGGTGCGTGCGGCTTCGTCCGGGTTGCCGTGAAACATGACGACGGTGACGGTTTTTCCGCCCCGATTTTTTCGATCGATCCGCATGGATTTGATTTTGGGCAGTCGGATGGTTTTGGTGTTGGGGGGATCGGGTGTTGGGGTGGGGGCTTGTGGCCGGCTGGATCCGGAGAGTGCGGCAAACGGGTTTTGTGCCAGGGGGGCGGAGTCCCCCTGCCAGGCATCGCGTGGTTTAGGCATGATCTTCTTTGTGGTGGATTTCGAGGTGTCGGAAGTTTCCGAACCCTTCGGACTGGGTGCGGATTGTGTCGTCGGCGTTGAGCAGCATGTGGATGGCGCGTCGATCGACGTTGTCCATGCCGAAGATCTGGATGGCGTCGACGCCGTCGGCGATTTTGTCGTGGAGTTTGCGGGCGACGCCTTCGAGTTGGTGGACGCGTTCGAGGCGGTAACTGTTGATGTCGACGTCAAATCGGAAGCCGGAGCCGATAGAAAACCGGGCGCGTTTGAGGATCCATGAGAGTGCGTTGACGACGCTTGGATCGATGCTTGGGGAGAGCGCTTGGACGTCGTTTCCGAAGACATCGAACACGGCGGTGTTGTCGATGACTTCGGTGTGAATTTCGGCATCAAAGCCCATATAAGAAAGGATATCGGCGAGGAAATCCGCAGTGCGGTCGACGACGTCGCCGTCGTAATCGTCGTACATGTAATCCATGAGGTTTTCTCCGTGAGGGGGGAGGTGATAGGGTTTGGACGTGTAGTCCGTGTGAAACGCGATCCAAATAAAAAGCGCGCCGTATGGAGCCCCTTGGGGGCGAGATAGGCGCGCGGCCGGCGCGTATCCGCGAGGGGCGGATAGCGCGGCCAACGGGGGATTAATCTTTGTGCCGTTTGGCGGTCCGTCGTTCGCGGCTGTTCCGGCCTTCGATGACCTCGACTTCTGGGGCATCTTTGGCGGCGTCTTCGGCGGCGATGATGCGCCGGACGTAGAAACTCTGCCCCATGGAGAATGTGGAGCTGACGACCATGTAGAGGCAGAGGCCGGAGGGAAGGAAGAGCATCATGAGTCCGAAGATGGCGGGCATTGCGAACATCATGATTTTCTGTTGTTTATTTTTGGTGGCTGTGGGGGTGAGGAGTTGCTGGACGACGAGGAGGGCGACGGAGAGGATGGGGAGGACGAAGTAGGGGTCTGGGGCGGAGAGGTCCTGTATCCAGAGGACGAAGGAGGCTTGGTAGAGGCCGCCGGTAACGAAGATGCATCGGTAGAGGGCGAAGAAGATCGGCATCTGGAGGAGGAGGGGGAGGCATCCGAAGGGATTGACCTGGTGTTGCTGGTAGAGTTCGAGCTGTTTCTGCTGGAGGGTGGCGGGGTCGTCCTTGTATTTCTCCTGGAGTTCCTGCATGAGTGGCGCGAGTTTGGACATGCGCATCATGGAGATCTGGCTTTTTTGGGCGATAGGCCAGAGGAGTGCGCGGACGATGAGGGTGAGGATGATGATGGCGAGTCCCCAGTTTCCGGTCCACTGATGGAAGATGTCGAGGATGAAGGCCATGGGTCGAGCGAGGACTTCGATCCAACCGTAGTCGATGATTTCGGTGAGTTTTCGTTCGTCTCCGAAGTTCTGGAGGTATCTGGATTCTTTTGGCCCCATGTAGATGTCGAATTCGAGGGTGGATGAGGCGTTGGGGGCGATGCGGACGGGGGTGTTGAGTGTGCTTGAGAGGCGTTTGTCGTCATTTTTGATGACGCATGACTCGGCGTTCTGTGCGCTGATGGCGATAGCGAAGTAGGACTCGTCGATGGCGAACCACTGGATGTTTTTGTCGTTTTTGACGGTGTAGGTTTCGGACTCGTCGGTGTCGGTGGCGTCGAGGTATTCGAGGTCATCGTCGTAGAAGCATTTTGCGGCGACGTATGAGCCTGGGGTAAAGAGTCCGGGTTCTTCGCCTTCGATTTGTTTGATGTGGAGGGAGAAGGCGAGGGTGTCTGAGATTTCCTGGCTGGTGAGGTTGGTGAGTTCAAATTTAGCGTGGAGGATGTATGGGGTATCGGTGGTGGAGAAGGTTTTGACGAATTTGAGTTTTCCGTCTGGGGATTGGTAGGAGAACTGAGCGGAGTCGTGTCTGTCTGGACTGGAGGTGGCTTCGAACTGGGTTTGTGGGGAGACGTGGAAGGAGGGCAGGGAGACCTCGAAGGGGAGGAATCCGGGCTGGTCGGGATTTTCGGGTTTTTGAGAGCGCAGGAAATCGCCGTGTTTGAGGTATCGGTCCGGGTCTTTGACGAGAATTTCGCTGGCGCGTCCGCCGCCTGCGTTGGTCATGGTGACGGAGAGCTGTGGCGTTTCGAGGGTGCGTGTGGCCTTGGGGTATCGGACGGCGATGTTGGGAGACGCGGTGGCGTCTTTGCTGGTTTCCTGTGAGGCGTCGGCCTTGGAGGGGTCTTCTTGCGGACGCGGCATGAAAAAAGGCATCGCAATGAAGAAGATGAGCATGAGGGCGGTGACGAGGATGAGTTTTGAACTGCCGCCATTGTTGTTGGAAGGGCCGTTATAGCTGAGGTAATCCATGCGGTGACTTGCTCCGAAGGAAAAGAAAGCGGTGGAGTGTGGGATGTTTATAGGGTTATGGCACGGGGTCGTATCCGCCATGATGGAAGGGGTGGCACCGTGCGATGCGTCTGAACGCGAGCCATGTGCCCTTGACGGCGCCATATTTCTGAATGGCCTCGAATGCGTAGGCGCTGCATGTGGGTCTGAACCGGCAGTTGGCGCCGAGGTGTGGCGAGATGGCGAGCTGGTAGAACCGAATGGCGGCGAGGAGAGCGTTTTTGGGTAGGGCGTTTTGGTGGCGTGTCATTGTGGAGGGCATGGTAGACTCCGCAGGATGCGCTGGAGGAGTGCCTCCACGTCCATTCGCAATTCGGCGTAGTTTGCCTGGGATGTGTTGGATTTGGCAATCCAGACCAAGTCGAACCCGTGGCACAATGAGTTATGGTGGCGCAGGATGTCGCGCAAACGCCGTTTGATGCGGTTTCGAGTGACGGCATTTCCGACGCGTTTACTGACCGTGAGCCCGTGGCGGACGCCGGCAAAAGAAGAGGGCGCGAAGATCACCAAGATGAACTTCCCGCCCAATCGACGTCCTTTGGACTGTACCCGGCAGAACTGCGCATGCTTTCGCAGGCGAATCGCCCGACCCCAGCCGTATGTGCGGCGCGGGGTGACAAACATCGTTTAAACCCTAGTGTTTGGCAGGGACAGAGGGGACGAGGCGTTTACGGCCTTTGGCGCGACGACGGTTGAGGACCTCACGTCCCTGAGCGGTGGACATACGGGTGCGGAAACCGTGGGTGTGGGCACGTTTGACTTTGCTCGGCTGATATGTACGTTTCATCGATAGTCTCCGATAAATCTTCTACAAACGCGGTTTCGTGGATGAAACCGCTGGAACAGAATGCGCGATCATGGCGCAAAAAGCGCGCTCTTTTGACATGATGCAGGCATCAAGTCAAGGGGATTTGAGACAATTACATCAGTCCGGGGATGGAGAAACCGCCTGTGGCGCGGTTCATCTCGTAGTTGACCATTTCGCGGACGTTTCCGAGGGCGGTGTTGACGGCGCTGATGATGAGGTTTTCGAGCAGTTCCGGGTTGTTGCTTTCCAGCACGGAGGGGTCGATGTTGAGGGCGATGAGTTCGCGGTTTCCGTTGACGACGGCGGTGACTTTTCCGTCACCGGCGCTTGCCTCGACGACCTTTGCCTTCATGTCTTCTTCGAGGCGTCCGAGTCGGCCCTGGAGTTTCTGGGCCTGCGAAAGGATTTGGTTCAAACCGGTGTTTTTGACTGCTTTACTCATGAATTGGTCCTGTCATTGTGAAAAGTGAATCGAACGGCGTCGCTGTCGACGCCGAAAATACGGCAAATATTCTGAAACATGGGGTCGGCGGCGGCCTTTGCGACGGTTTCCTGCTGTCGGGCGATCATGACGCGCGCCTCCTGCGCCGCGAGGGTATCCGCATCGTTGCCGAGTTCCGAAAAATCCAAGTTCACGCGGACGGCTTGTCCTGCGATTTGTGCGGCCTGGCGTTCGAGTTCGCGTCTCTGGGGCTCCGTGATGATGTCGTGGTAGACACTGGGTAACACGACGGACAGTTCAGAACCCGAGAACGCATCGACGCGCGCCCGTGCCATCATGGTTGACAGCGGCGGCTGAAGTCGCAACACGACCTGTTTCCAGCGCGAATGACGTTCCGTACAGGTTTCGGCACCGGGGTTGGCATTCTTAAAACGATCCCCGGAAACTGCAAGAGTTTTTTGCCCGATTTGGTCGATTGTGTCTCCCCCCCCGTCGCCCTCATCCCATTCTTCGGCGTTGTACTCCGCATCCTGCAACAAGCCGGGATCGTCCGGCCAGGGGGCGTCTTCCGGATCGGGATTCCCCCCCGTTTCCTGGAACGGGGAGTCGTCTTTTTCAAAAGGATCATGCGGTACCACTCGCGCAATCCCCGCGTGGATGGGGCGCGGCGTCGGAGGGGCGGGTGGCGTCGTAGGGGCGGGGCGTTCGGAGTGGGGCGTCCGTTCTTGGGGCGTCCGTTCTTGGAGCGTCTGGGCGACGGGGATTACATCGACGGGGTTGGGGTCAAGTTTTTTTTTTCGTCGCCCTCGGGGAGGGCGCCTGTGGCGGCGATGCCGCCCAGGTAGGCCCGAATGTGATCGAGGGCGTCCGGCGTCATGGCGGTTCCGGCCGAGAGAGCCCGTGTGATGGCGTCGAGTTTGCGCAGGATGCCGTCGATTGGGACGACGGTTTCGACCTGGCACATGCGGATGGCGGCCATTTCCATCACGAGTCGCGGGGACAGGCTTTTGGGGAGCAGCTCGGACGTCTGGTACCAGATCTGAAACATGCGTTGGAGGCGATCCGGGGTCGTCATGGGAATCCATGTCCGGACCTGGGCCAGCTCGGCGGCGTCGAGTTCGACCGGAACATCCCGTCCCGAGGCGGTGGCCACGACCGTGACGTCGCGCAAAAACTCCAGCAGATCAAAGGCGAAGAGCGACAGATTTTGCCCGTAGTGTTCGACGCGTCCGATGCACTCCAAGACCTTGGGCACATCGCGACGCACGACCGCCTCGCCCATTTTCATCAGCGTCTCGCGGCTGGCCACGCCGAGCACTTCGGCGGCCCGTTCCCCTGTGATGGGCTGTTCGGCAAACGCGATGATTTGGTCCATGGCGCTCAGGGCGTCGCGAAGGCCGCCGCGCGCCGTGCGCGCAATGAGGCGCAGTGCCGACTCGTCGAATGCGATGTGTTCCGATTCGGCGATGTGGCTCAGGTGGGCAAACATGTCCTCGTTGCTGATCCGTTTGAAGTCGTACCGCTGGCAGCGGCTCACGATCGTGATCGGAATCTTGTTGGGATCCGTCGTCGCGAAGATAAAAATGACGTGTGCGGGCGGTTCCTCCAGGGTCTTGAGGAGGGCGTTGAACGCCTCGGTCGTCAGCATGTGCACTTCGTCGATGATGTAGATTTTGTAGCGGTCTCGGCTCGGCGCATACCGCACGGCGTCCAGCACCTCGCGGATTTCGTTGATGCCTCGGTTGGAGGCGCCGTCGATTTCGATGACGTCCAGGGAGTGGCCCTCGGTGATCTCGATGCAGCTGTGGCATGCGTTGCACGGCTCGTCACACGGCGCGTGCTCGCAGTTGAGCGCCTTGGCAAAAATGCGAGCCGACGAGGTTTTGCCCACTCCGCGCGATCCCGTAAATAAAAACGCATGGGCCACCCGGTTTTGACGAATCGCGTTGCGAAGCGTCGTCGCGACGTGTTGCTGTCCCACGAGATCCGAAAATGTCTGCGGCCGCCATTTTCTGGCCAGTACGATATAAGAAGCCATACCCCTCCTTTCGGTCAACAAGGCGGTCGCTATTTAACCCATTGCGAAAATTATCTCCAGCGGTCAACGCGAAGATAGAAGTTGCCTTTTTTCTCCTCGGCCATCGTCGTGTACTTTCCGTGTCCGGGCAGAATCTTCGTGTCGTCGGGCAGCACCTCGAGTATCCGGTCGAGCGAGGCGCGCAGGTCCGTCCCCGAACCGCCCTCAAAATCCGTCCGTCCGACGCTTCCCTTGAAGAGCAGATCGCCCGTCAGGCAAATCTTGTGTTCGGCCAGATAAAAGCAGACGCTTCCGGGCGTGTGTCCGGGGGTGAGCAGAGTTCTCACCTGCAGGGCGCCGATCGAAAATTCCGGTTCCTTTTCCAGATCCATTTCCTGCGCCGGCATCCGGCAGAGCGGCACGCCGAACATCCGGCACATGTCGGGCGTGCTGTCGACCACGATCTGCTCCCGCGCATGGTAGGCCACGCGTGCGTCCGGCAGCGCCGCCTTGAGCGCCTCCGCGCCGTAAATATGATCGATGTGCGCGTGCGTGAAAAGCATGTGCGTCACCTCCGCCCCCTCCGCGCGTATCGCCTCCGTCAGCGCCGGCACCTCCCCGCCGGGATCCACCACGGCCGCCTTCTTCGTCTTTCGGCAGACGATCAGATACGTATTGACCCCAAACGATCCTATGCAGTGTCGCACGACCCGGATATCGCCGGTCTCAAAAGAATCCTTAAAATGCAACATACCCACTCCTTTTTCATGGTGATTCCCGAAAGTTCCGAAGATCCGCGTCATAACTCACTATTCATGCGGATTATTCCAAAAACAGGCGTCGCTGTGATACCCTCTCTTCGCCGCTCCGTGGAATTAGGGTTGAGTTGGAGGTGTGATGCGTAGTTTCCGTCTGTTTGTGTGGTTTTTGATGTTTTTGTGGGCAGTTCCCATGCTTCCGGGGTGTGCAACGACGTCCTCCATGCCGGCCTCCCAGGCCGAGTTCCGCCTGTTTGTCGACGTCACGCCCAAAGACGCGCGCATTTTTGTCGACGACGAACTCACCGGCTCCGCCCTCCATACCGCCGAACGGCCGCTTTCCCTTCAGGCCGGCACTCGCCGTATTCTCATCGTGCGCGACGGCTACCACCCGTTCAGGACGACCCTTGAGTACATCCAGCCCGGCGAGGTCTACACGCTCAAAACCCATCTCATCGCGTCGGAATTTTAGGTTTTTGCGCGCACGTGTGTTTTTGGGGTCTGGATGGGATTGTTGAGGTGGGCGCGGCTGCCGCGGCCAGCGGCCGCGCCACGCCGTCGCTCCCGGGGCTGGCTTGCGCCACGCCCCGCGGCGCGTCGCTATGTGCTCGGCCTGTCGGCCTGTGCGCATACGCGCCGCGCATCGTCTGATGGGATGCCCGGGGTATGGGT
>CAMCLY010000075.1 GCA_945875805.1 uncultured Myxococcales bacterium
CATGCTCCCCTCTCCCCATGGGAGAGGGGCCGGGGGTGAGGTCGGGGTTTGGGTGGGTGAGTGTTCTTGTGTGTGATGGGGAGGGAGCGTCGTGTGTGAGGTCAGAGGAAATCGCGTCGCGTATGGGGTCGACGCAAGTCGAGCCCATAGCGACGCGGGCGAGGCGTATCCGCCGCAGGCGGAAAGCCGAGCCACAAAAAAAGATACAATGGATGTAAAAATGGGGTATAAGTCCGCGCGTCGCGCATGGGGGCTTTTTTTATGGTGGATAGAAATTCATGATAACGATAGGCGGGTATCTTCATCGGGAAGAGTTGGAGGATTTGTTCTGGCGCTGGCTTCATAACCGGGTGGAACCGGAAGATCCTGAACGAGTGACTAAACTTATACATTTTAACAATATTTATGTGAGTCGTTATCTCGATTTGTGGGCGCGGCAGCTTTTTAGTGAACTTTCGGGTTCATCGACGACAGAGGTTGGGATACGGACGAAGGCGGAACTGAAGGATGCGCTGGTGGGTTATCCGCATTATCACGACGAACGAATAGATGAGTTGGTACGTCATTATCTGGCGCATCGCGAATTATATTATATAGAGACACCGATTCATGCGAAGTTGTATTTTTCCGGCAAGGGTGAGTCGCATCGTCTGGTGGGGTCGCAGCGCATCAAGCGGGCGCGGCGATTGGCGGAGAAAGCGGCGCGTCGGATTGTGGACATGATTTTTGGTGCGATAAAGAAGCGTGCGGAGGACTATGCGGACATGCGCGCGCGGGAGTATGGGGTGGAGCGCAGCAAGCTTCTGACGAGTGAAACCGAGATGATTCATGAGTTTGAGCGAGCGGAGCGCTGGATTGTAGAAAGCCTGAGGGATGGCAATCATTTTCCGAAGATTTCGGCGCCGCCGATTCATGACGTGGCAGGGCTTAAGGTGATATTGGAACCAGAGGACGAGGGGCGTCTGTATGATTTTATCGAAACGCGGACGCGATGCGACATTTATGAGATAGAGCCGCATCACAAGTCGAACTATAATGCGACGAATCTCATTCTCCGGGCGCGTCCTGACAAGAGCCAGCTGGTTCGTGAGCCTGTGGATGAGAAGTTGGTGCGCGCCATGCGCGCGCGTGGATTGTGGAAGGGGGATATCCAGAAAGCGTTTAAGAATTTTGTATATTCCGGTGAGGATGAGGTTTATCTGGAGATAATATATTCGTCATTTGGGGATTTGTTGGAATCTGAGATTGGTGCGTCGATGCACGAGACGCGGATTTCCAACCAGAGGGCGAAGGAGGAATATACGGGGCATTTGGCGCGGAACATTGAGTATTTGGTGCAGTATATTTTTGCCTTTGCGTCGTTTCCGAGTGCGGAGCTCAAGGAGTGTGCGATTAAAGTATGGTCGTATTATTTGCCTGATTATTTTAACGAGGTGATGAAGCGTTTGTATCGGATAGAAGATCCGGCGGGATTTTAGGTTTTTGACGGATTGAGATCGCATTTCGAGCATTGAAACATTACATTTTGTTGCATTTGGCGATCTAAAGGTGGATTGCCAAAAAACGAGTTCTTCCTTATACTGACACATTTTATTGTGTGTTCTGTCATGACTGACGATGAGCGGCGATGACTGTTTGACATTGCCATGGAAGTTAAGGAGGAAATTGAAATGAAACTGAGAAGGTTGGCCCATGGGGCACTGGTCTCCGGAGTGGTGCTGTTTGGGTGTGAGAACGGTGACATTGGCGAGGTCACGCGTCATACGGGTGAAGTGGTCGTCAATGGAACGCCTTATGCGTCGAATGATGTGAACGATGCGTATGCGGGTGGGATTGAGTCGTCGGGGTTGGCTGAAAATCCGATGAAGCGTCCTTCTTCGTCGGTGCTTGGGGAACCTGGTCTTTACCGGTCGATGGAACTGACGTCGGAGCCGTCTTCGTATGAGGGATTTGTCAATGAGATCATAGAGATTACAGTGACCGCCAAAGGCGTGAAGCCCAACGAGTCGGAGGATGCGCCAGCGACGCCTGCTCCGGGCGCACGGGTGGTGATACGTCTTGAACGTCCGGAAGGCACGAACGGCGCGTTGTCGATTGATTCCGGTGTTTTGGCCGACAAGACGAAATACCCTCCTTCTGATACCGAGATTGTGGCCAAGACGGATGCGTCTGGCCAGGTGACGTTCCGCGTGCATACGGGGTCGTATTACAACGACACCACCCCGATGTATTATGTCAACGTGTGGCATGCGGATGCGGAAAGCCCGGCGGTGACGGATATTTCGGTGAGGAAGATTCCCCGCAAGTCCGATCTTCATCAGGGAGATGGATCAACGTCCAACGATTTGACGCCGCCTTCCGATTTGGAAGGAAAGAAGGGTACGGACGGTGCCGAAATGGAGGCGTTGGATGAACTGGAACAGGTGATCTATTCCACGGCGACCAAACGGTATCGAGTTCTGTTGAAAAAAGACTCCGATCTTTTGGTCGAGGAGGATGTGTGCTGGACGCTTGTGGGCAAATCCGATGTCAATGACGGGTATGTGATTCGCTCGACGAGTGCTGGGGTTGATCGTACGACGACATCCGGGTGCGGCAAGACTGGCAGTGACGGCGTGTTCTGGGTCGATTTCTATGCCGGTGAGGGGTATGGCGCCCGTTATTATGTGAACTTTTTCCACGTCACGGCGCAGCCGCCCGTGTCGTATCAGATCGACACGACGTACATGCCCGACACGCTTGGTTCGCTGGGCAACGGTCCCGGTGGAGACCTGGATGGCGACGGCGAGCCCGATGCCGTGATTCCCGGGATTACCGTCGATTATGAAGACGGTGCCGCCGTCATCAAAGGGGGCGAAGCGTGCGAGCTGTTGTCCAAAATCGTGACCGAAGGGTCGGATTTGTACAAAGTCATCACTGAGGTGTGTGGTGATATTTCTAGCGCCGATGCTTGCAGTGATTCGTTCAGCTGCAAGGTCGAGCAAAATCCGGATGGTACGTGGTCTGTCATTCATGTCAATGAAGATGGAACCGAAGAACCCATCAAAGCCGACGTCAATGGGGATTGTAAAGTTCCCGAAGAAGACAAGGCCAGCTGTCCAGGTGAGGGGTGCAGCGGTACCTATACGTGTTTTGAAAAAGACAAATGTCTCTGGGTGTTGGATGGTGGTTTTTATCAATGTACAGATCAGAAATGTTCGTGCATGGACGACGTGCGTCTGTCGATATCGTATGGCGACGACGGTCTGATTTATGAGGGCATTGATACGGACGGCGACGGCAAACCCGACGTAGCGCCGGATCCTTGTAAATTTTCGGATGACGAGTCGTGCAAGGAGCCCAAAACGTTTGAAATTGTCTGGTCAAAAGAAAACGCCGGTTTCTATGCACAAAAGAAAATGAGTACGCCGATCGACGAGGTGTTCAATTTCTATTTGCGCAAGCGCGGCACTAAAGATGGTTCTGGCGTTTCTGGACAAACATTGAGGGCCAAGATCATTCGTGGTTCTTATGCGTCCAACGACGCCATGTTTGATTCAAAAGAAGGTCCGGAAGAAGCCGAATATACGACAGGCGCTGCCGGCAAGGTGGAGGTCAACTTCTGGTCCGGGACGGCTTATGATGCTTTGTATTATTTGAATGTCTCGTCAGAAAATGCCGCGACCGTCCTTGTGCCGATTTCGACGACGCAGTCGCTTTCGCTTCCTGGTGGCAAGGGCGATGAGGGGGATCGGAAAGAAGCCGAAGAACCGCCTGCCGATATTGGAACGTATGACGAAGGTCTTGGCGAATGCGCCATGGTGATCGATCCCGAATGGGTTTCCAACACCAAAGGCGAGGCTCAGGTCACCGAATCTTTGGAAGCGCTTCGGGCTATGTCGAACGAACGCGAGTTGACTTCGCCCATTGTCAAGACGTTGACGCCGAAAGTGGCGGTGATTTGTCAAAATGGTTCTACGACCAAAATGAGCTATGCGGCCAATACCAAGACGTACTGGAAAGTCACGCGAGGGTCGTCGAGCTATAACAACGCGACGTTGATGTCGAGCGTGAATGTGACGGACGAAAATGGCGTGGCCAGTGCCGATTTCTTTACGGGAACGGGATATGGATCTGTTTATTATGTGAGCATTTTCCATCCGAACGTCAAAGAAGGAAGCAAACTCAAACCGTCGATCTACAAAATTACGGTGACTAAGACGGGCGGTGTGGTCGAGGGTGTGGATCCCTCGGAAGATCCCGAACTTCCCGAAGGGGAGAGCAAGGACGGCGATGATTATTGCTGTTCTGACAAATGTTCTTCGTGTATAGAAGGGCAAACCCCTGACTGTTCAAACCTCGCGGATTACTCGAGTGAGAACACCTACAAATATTGTACGGCAGCGGATGTGGTCAACGGGATCACGACCAATAAGGAGTTGCCGCAGCGTCGTTGCCAAAGTGCCGAGTATGTGGAGTTTGAAGAAGACGGCGTAACGCTTAAGATTCCCTACGATGAGTATGCTGAAGATCTGAGTCAATACAACTGTTTGTGGCTTTCGTTTGACGAGAGGTCTCCTTTGACGCTTGTCCAGGGTGCGACGGTGACGTTGAAGGCGTCGTTGATGTGGCGCAACGGAGAAGAAATCATTCCCGTGCGCGACTATCTCTATTGGACGGTGAACAAAAACGCCGAAGCCAATGGCAAACTCCTCGCCGAAAAATCTCGAACCAAATCGACGGGTATTGGGACGACGATGTTTTATGCGGGCGATCAGGTGACGACGTACAAAGTGAACGTCATGCATCCGAATCTCCATGAAATGGGAAATATGGTTCCCGAGTCGATCATGGTAAATGTCATCGACAAATCACAAGTTGAAACGGTGATCGCCGACAGTTACAAGATGAATCTTTCGACGACGAATGAAGATGGCACCGTTGTGTATTATGTGATGTCCGGTATGGACAATGCGCGTTGTGACAGCAGTTTTGTTCTCCAGAGTAAGTCGGAGATACAGAGTGCATGTGAAGAAGCGGCCTCTCCGTCGTCTTGGGAGAAGGAATCGAATGCTTCGGTCAAATCCGCGATGTGTGGTGTGACGGAAATTCCCGTGGATGTGATCGATGATGGTCCGTACATTGTGTATGCCATTCAGTATGACGGATCGCGTCCCAAAAAGTATGGGTGTATGAGTGGTTTATACATGCCGACGCCCGGATATTTTGATGAAGAGGGTAATTCTACTTACACGGCGTGTACAGAGGCGACCAAAGCCTGCAAACAATGTGAAAAGAACCATCCGACGGATTATGCGGATACGTGCTACAATGAAGAGTCTGTCGATGCAGAGGGCCCCGATTGTCTTTTGAAGAGTTCAGAAAATGGTCCTTGCAAGAAGACGAGCATTTTGAACGTGGAAATTCCGCTGGACGTCATTCCCGACTATTTGAACAGCAGTTATCAGATCGATACGGTGTTTGACCTTGGTCCTCTTGTCGAGTTGCCCGAACCGGGATGTACAGACAAAACCGTGGGTTGTACCATTCGCAAGATTATTGATACGTATCAGCAGTTTTTGCAGGAGGATCCCGGAGGAAAAATTATCGAGGAATTGACGAAAAATTTGGTGTTTGATAAAGAAAGTGAAGTAGATAAAACAAATACAGAAGCCATACAAAATTGTATGAGGATGTTTAAATGTACTGATAAAAATGGATCTGTTTATACAGACCTTAAGAATGCATGTTCTGTGGAATGGAATAATGTAACTGGACCTTGTGAATGTAAAGAAGAAAGTGGATGCAAGAATGTGATTGCAAGCAGCATCGCTGACTACAAAGGTTGTGATTGTTTTTGCGGCAAGCTGTTTTATTGGACGCAGAAATCAGATGCGACAGAAGCGAATTGTTCTAGACAGCATAATAAATTAGCCCCCACGGTGATTGCTCTGGTCAAGCCTCTTTTGAAGAATCTGATCAATCGTGCGTTGAACACGCAGGCATTGGAAGACATGGTGTGTGGTTTTGTCGATTCGATCCAGTTTGTGCGGTTCAAAGGCAATGTGACTTTTGATGCTGGTGGAAATACGGGAATTCTCAACGGGATGGTGAATTTTAACAGTGTGACCATTCCGGTGGCGAATATCACGCTTGATCTTGGAAGTAAAGGCACCGATATTCAGGTGATTTCCGGCAGATTTTCCAATGGCGAACAGGATTTGATGTCGATTACGATCCCCAACCTCGGGCTCAATTTCTCGTACGGCATGCTGATTTACGGCATGATTTCCAAGATGCTTCCCGAAGGGGCGGTGGACGAGAATGGTCAGGTTCAATTCTCGAATCTCATCAAATGTAGTTCGTTCTTTGGCAGTGGGATCAACATTCCCTTTGTGGGGAGTATTGGTGCTGAGATTCTGGATACTTTGTGTGCGAAAGCCCTTGAACCGTTTAGTGACAAGGTCTTTTCGATTGCCGATTCCCAATACGTCAGTCTTGGGCTGTCGTTGAGTGGTTCGGTCGATACCGACAGGGGCGACACGTGTGTGAAGTATGAGAATGGCTGTCGCATTGAGAACCTCAAAAACGGCATTTGGACGGGCAGTGGTTCGATGCGAGGTGTGACGAAATCGATAGACGGTTTGTGGTCTGGCGTGGCCAGTGGCACGAATTATCCGGAGCTGACGTATGGCTCCAAGACTATCGATGAGTTCATGGCCGAACGCAGTGTGTGCCGTCAGGCAATGGCGACGACGGTCAACAACAAGGATCTCGATTACACGAATTCGTCGTGTCTGGGCGTTCCTTACGACAACTTCAGCTCGCGTCCTCTGACGCACAAATGTGCCGAAGACAAATGTAAAGGTACGGCCATTGTCGTGTGCAAGGATGGCGAGTTCAATACGGATTATGCCAAGGCGACGGGAGCGGAGATCATCAAGGCGGCGAATGAGGCGTGTGCGAACGGTCCTGATGACTCGTGCAATGAAAGTCCGGAAATCATCAATGGTGGTAAAGGCATCACGAATGCGGAATGCATCGTGAACAAATGTGCCGGAGCCTGTAGCGATCCTAATAAGCCCAATGATTCGATCGTTGTGTGTGTAGATGGATCGTTCTCGCAAGAAATGGTTGATGAAAAATGTACTTATTTGGAAGTGAGTAAAAAGTATGATTGTACGGGAGCCGCCATCGAAGCTTGTACAGGAAACTGCTCTTCGCCTGGATGTTTGATGAACTCTGAAGTCACGTCGTGTACGGAAGGGGGAGAAGTGGTTCCGCCGACGGCGAAACTCGTGGCGTCTTGGGATTTTCGTGATTATAAAGCAAACACGGAATTCACCAAGGCCTTGAGTACTGGCATTGCCGGTGGGCTTGATGAAGAAAAAACAGGTGATTATACAGTCAAGTCGACGGCCAATGGAGTCAAACTCGTGACGGGATCGGATTCGGAGCTTGGTGCGATTGGTCTGACGGATGGTGAGGTCACGATTGCCGGTCCTGATGGGATTGAGATCACGAAGGTGGTGTTCAAGGTCTTTGGTGCGGGTCGTGTCTTGCATTATGGCGAAGAATCGCTGACGACCGAAGAGTCCATCTGGCAGACGGTGGTGGCGGAAGCGACCGAAGGCACATCGTTTGGAAACAAGTTTGTCATTTCCTTTGATGCGGATGAAGGCATTTCAAAACTTTCGCGAGTAGACGATATCCAGGTGTTTGCCAGATAGGTTTTATGTACAGAGAGATTTGTGCATGAAGCAATGAGTGAAGGGCAGGCGATAAAACGCCTGCCCTTCATTTTTGCGTATCAGTACGAAAAAAAAGAAGCCGCGCGTATTGCCTTTCAGGGCAATAGCGCGGCGCGGTCGGCGTATGGAGGGCGGAGCCCGAGATAGCCGCCGCCCGTGGAAAGGCGTCAATCTTTAGCTTTGAGAATATATAAATCCTGAGAAGGGCACCATGCGATTTTTCCGTCAGCCCGTCGGATTTGTGACCATCCATTTTTTGAGTCGAGGATGCGAAGTGTGAGGCCTTCGACGAAAGCATTGTCATGAATGGGTGGGGCATTGGGATCGTCAGAGGATCTGAGTGTATGATTGTTGATGAGTACGGCGAAAGTCATGTGTTCTGACTGTATACGTTGATAGGCGTAACAGGCAATGATGCAGAACAGGATGCAAATCAGGGAGAGGAAGACGAGGAGGATGAGATTGAGTTTATTTTTTGAGATATGTCGTTTGGCGAGTGAGAAGCCTGTAAGTAGGAATATGGCCGTCCAAAGAGCGAGCATAAGTCCATGGAGTTGTGGTTTTGTCATGCGGTGAGCGTGAGCCCATAGATTATAATCTTTGGAATATCCTCGAATGAAAGCGGTGTCAGGGGCATTTTGATAGACTTTGTGTTCGATGGTGAGTCGAAGTTTATTGATGGCGTCAGAGACGACGGAGGATTCTTGAATGATGTTGAGTTGTTTGAGGTATGCGATGGCGAGTCCGGTATGTCCTGCGCGGTATGCGGCGATGGCCTGATTGAAGAGGAGTTGAGGATTGAGAGGGTTGTAGTTTTGTGTTTCGAGAAGGGATTGATATTGTTGGTAGATATTGAGGGCGAGTTCGGGTTTATCGTCATCGAGATATGATTTGGCCATATTTTCGAGTGCATCCAGGGATGGGTTTGCAAGTGCGTGGATGGGCGACAGGATGCAGAAGAGTAAGGCGCATAATTTTACGAAAATGGGTTTCATTTTGAGCCTTGATTAGAATTTTTGACATGTTTTTTTAAGATATTTAAGATGGAGTTCAGTTCGTTTTTTGAAATGGGCTTGTGGGAACTGGCGGCTTGGATTCTCAATTTTTGTGATAGAGGAAAGAGGATGTCACATTCCTGTTTTGAGAACAAAGAGGAGAGTTGTTTTTGAAGTAGCGATTCGGAGACGCCGATCTGCAGTTCAAAACAAGAGTATAGAATTTGCCGGATAGATTGAAGTTGAATGAAGGCATCGTCGGTGTTTTGAGCATTTTTTGAGAGTTGTTCGAAGGTATTCATCATGGAGAGGAGACGATGTTGAGCATATTTTCTTTTTTTGAATTCATAGAGCAGGATGAAGAGGGCGAGGGCGAGTGGTGGGATGGAAAAGAGGACGAGCAGGAGCCATGATGGGTAGGTGATAAAGTTGCGTTTTGGGATGATGGGAATGATATCGTCGTTTTGAAAGAGTTTTGTATTGATCGTTTGGATGTTTATATCTGCTGGAGTGTTTGAGGGTTCAACTTGAAGCTGCAGTGGCTGAGACTGTATGGTTTGGTATTGGTGAATTTTTGGGTTAAAGGTGACGATTTTGACTGGGGGTAGCGTGTAGGAGCCGGGTTGTAAAGGCACGAGTCGGAGTCTGAATTGTCGAGAGGCATGTATGGTATTATTGACGATATTTTCTTTTAAGGCATCTTTGGTAAAAGGATAAATTTTAAACATATCGTCATACGGCCCGAGGTCGTATGGGGCCAGTTGAACTCCGGCGATAGGGGCGTTGGCTTCGAGTGTAATTTGTATAATGGCGGCATGTCCGACGCGAATATTTTCCCGGAGGAGTGAGGCATGAATGGAAAAAACGCCGATATTTGCCGGTGCAAAGTCCTTTGGAGCCGGGGTTGGTGGTGGAATGACTTCGACGATATGTGGATCGTGTGTAATCCATGAATTTGGTGAATAGGGGAGTTCGACATTGAGGGGAGGCAGGGGGATTTGTCCGATTTTTGTGGGGGTAATGAGGAAGACGGCGAAAGGTTCTTTGAGGTATGATTTACCGGAGATATAGACGTGAGAGGCTTGTGGTGCGGTGCCTTCGAGGGTGTACCATCCTGAGAAGTCCGGTTCTTGTGCATTGTAAAAAAGCTGTCCACGGTTTGATGCGACATAGACATCGTATTCGATTGGGATGGTTTCTCCGAGATAGATCTGGTATTCGGGGATGTGAACATCGACAAACATGTCATCGGGTGGTTTTGCGACGGATGTGGTGATTTCCTGTGCGAGTGCGGCAGGTGTACTTAACATGGCGCAAGCGCAGAGCATCCAGGAGAGGCACAGGGTGTTTTTTGAAGACATGCGAAGAGGGTGAAGGAGGTGTGAAATCATGGCGGAAGATTAGCGTGGATTACCAAAGCGTGGATTACCAATTTTTATCGGGGATGGACAGTGGGATGGAACCTGGGATAGGGACGTAGAAGTCGCCCTGTTCGATGGCATCCAGCAGAGCGTCGATATGGTCTCGTTCGGTTTTTTGGGGATCAAAGAGGTTTGCGTTTCCGTTTTCGGTTGTGGAAGGGGTGGATTCATTTCCTTTGGTATCGTTTCCGTCGCCTTGAGGCGTAGCGGGGGTATTGGATGGTTTTTGTGGATCCTGAGAGGGTTTATTTTCATTTTTAGATTTGTTCTGTCCATCATCATCATTTTTGCTGTCTTTTTTATCCTGTTTATTTTGTGTATTGGAGGATTTTTCTTGAGAAGGAATGGCGGTTGAGAGGACGAAACCATGAGTGGTGGAGTTGAGTTGTATTTGAGCGTTATGGAGGATAGGTTTTTGTAATATGTATGCGTTTATGGCATGGGGTGCAATCCATGAAGTTTGCGGGAGGACGATGGCCGATTCGCTGAGGTATTTTTGGTTGTCATTGGGATAAATCAGCATGGTGTTCAGGGAGACATTTTCAGGTGCGATGGGGGACTGGGAGAGAATCTGGGTGATGAATTTGGCATTTGTCATTCCATCGCCGGAGGGTTGGGTTATGGTATAATAGAAGTTCTGGTTAGGGCAAATCCATTCTGGAGGGACAAATACCGGTTCGGTATCGTTATAGAAGTCGATATTTTGTGTGACGTCGTCTGTTTTGGAGCAATCGTGAGAGGTGGCGTATGCCAGTGTATAATTCGTTTCGTCTGAGTTCAGGTTGGATGAGAGAGAGAGGAGATAGGTAGAGTTTATGTTCTGAGTATTTTTTAAATAGATAAAGATGCCGTGTCTGTAATCATCGATTGATGGGGCTATGAACAGGGAAGCCTGTGTGTCTGGTTGAATATTATTGAGTTTGATGGGAATTTTCTGTCGTTTAGAATTTTCAAGTTCGACATATAAAGCGTCTTGTTGATACAGGGAAGATGAGTCAGAAGAGATGGCGATCAGTGCGGACTGTCCAGGTGTGAGGGAAAATTCGTAGATATCAGGTCTGTTTGGGCAGAAAACCAAATTGGTAAGGTATGTATTATTTTTGAGAACGACTTTTTGTTGTTTTAACTGATCGTCATAAGTATGTATATCGTCAATATATTCGCAATTGATAATTTTTGTGATTTTTGGAATTACGAAAGCCTCGCCATTATCTTCTGTGTAGAAATGGGCGAGATAGCGGCCATTTTCTGGGATTTCTATAGAACCGAAATGAAGGTTTAGCTGGAGAAAGTCTTCGTCCTTTGGAGGTGTTTTTGGTAAAGGTTGTGTAAATGAAGCGATGGGGGAAGGCAGTGTGGATGGGTTGGAGTCGCTTTGATAAATATCGACATGCATTTTGATGAAAGGCAGTCGTGAGGAATCGTCGAGCCAGAATTGTCGTTGCAGGGCATGGATAGTGAAGGCGAGATGAAATATTTCATGTTTTCTGGCTTGGAAAGCGAACCAATTTCCCTCACGGGGACACAGGATGAATGAAAAAAAACTGGTTTGTAGGTTTTGGAGAGGATATGCGTTTTGGGGTGACGAGGCGTCAGGCTGTGTGATTGGGATGAAGGATTTGCAGTCAGGCACTCTATTTTGATAGATCTGCCCGATCAGATTTCTGTAATTGCCTCCGTGGGATGAGGCGTGGGCCAGGTATTCGAGTGCTTTTTTGTCATTCTCTTCGGTAGGAATTGAAGAGGGGAGTGTTGGGCACAGCGTGGCGATGGTCATGGCCAAGTAGAACTGAGCGAGGACGGAAGATTCGTCATCAGAGGTGTTATTCTGTGCATACTGGGAGAGTCCGAGGATGGATTTCGCATGAATCATGGCGTTGAGTTCACGGATGGCGGTATCGCAGGATCCGTTGAGGATGTGAACGACGGCTTTGTTGTAGGCAAGGATGGTTTTATCGTGAAGCGTTTTGTCCGAGGCGTGTTCGAGGATGTCAAGAGCCTCGTCATAATTCTGCATTTCGATGCATGTTTTTGCCTCTTCAAACTGCTTTTCCGCAGGCAGCATGGCATTGCATGAGCATAGTGTGGGAAGGAAAAGCAGGGCGAATGAAAGGAATCGGAGATTCATGGCTGAGGTGCTCCTTTTTTATGGAACATCTTCTTGAAGCGGGCGTTCACTTCGATAAGAATTGGATGCAAAAGGAACAGGAGTCCGAGGAGATAGGCAGGATATAGAAACCAGTGATAGAGTTGAACCCTGTACAGGGTGGCGTTGTTGGATAGGGGTTCCATGTTGACGCGGATTTCATCCCAGAGGGTTAAAATCTGGTGTGATGCCTGGGTTGGACTCATAAGTTTTGTAAAGGAACCCTCGGTATGTTCAGCGATTTTTTGCAGAGTAGAGGTTTGCAATTTTGAAATGACGATTTCGTTTTGGTAGCGCAATGGATTTCCGTTGTGGTCTGGGATCTCGGCGCCATTTTCAGTCCCGACGGCGATGATATCCACATGAATGCCTTTATTTTTGAGCAGAGTGCAGGTTTCGTCGAGGTTTCCGCTGTGGTCTTCGCCGTCTGTGACGAGGAGAATTCGTCTGGCGTGATGATTGTGATTTGTATAGGAATCATCATTTTCGCTGTCAAAAGTCCTCATGGCCGTTTGTAGGGCGACGTTCAAATCGGTTCCCTGAGTGGGGATGTCTGTAGTCTGTGCGAGCATGATGAAGTGATGAATGGTATCGATATCCCGGGTTTGTGGGGTTTGAACGACGGCCTGATCCGTAAAGAAGACGAGCCCGACTTCATTGCCCTGACTGGCGTCCAGCAGATAGGAGAGCTCGTCTTTGGCCGCGTTCAGCCTGGATGGGGGCAGGTCATTGGCATTCATGGATTGTGAAAGGTCAAAGAGTATCGTCGTGAACAGCGGGAGTCTTCGGAGTGGGGTGTTTTTTTCTTCTCCCTGTGGCTGCATGAGTGCAAGGATGAGGAGGGCGAAGGAGGCAAAAAGGATTTTTGGGCGGGTGGATATGTGCCCTAGATTGGCGACTTTCGTGATGTCGTTGAGATTCTTTTCCACGTGATGATGGTAGAGACCGTATTTGTGAATCAGATGATCTGTATAATGTACAAGGGCGTAGGTGAGCAGTAACGAACTGAGCAGAATGCAGCAAAAAGTGAGAAAAGTGGCAGGCAGGAGGAGAAGCATGGTCGTGATGCACACGAGGAACGCGAGGCTTGCCAAAACGGTTCTGACGATG
>CAMCLY010000076.1 GCA_945875805.1 uncultured Myxococcales bacterium
CTCCCCATGGGAGAGGGGCCGGGGGTGAGGTCGGGGTTTGGCTAGGGCTTTTTGTTTTTTATGAAGCATGCTCCCCTCTCCCCATGGGAGAGGGGCCGGGGGTGAGGGCTTTGGGTGAGGCCCACCCAAAAGCGCGCGGCGTATTGAACGCCAGTGAAATAGCCGCGCGGCGAGCGCGTATGGAGGCCCTGGGGCCGACATAGCGCCGCGCCAAAATGCATCCGTTGCACTCTAAAACTTCGGATTTTTCGTGCATTCAAAGGCACAGATCGCGTAGAATTATCGCCATTATTTTGGAGGGAGAAACTCAGGGGCATGGGATTCAAGGCCCTGCCGGGAGTGACCTCGCGGGATTCCAGCAGATTTGGGAGAAAAGCATGGCAGAAAACAAAGGACTTTCTAAGAGCACGGTGTTGGTGATTATCCTGGTGGTGATAGTGGCGCTCGTGTTGTGGGAATCGTGGTACACGATCGACGAAGGCGAACGCGGGGTTTTGCTCACGAACGGGAGCGTGTCGAGCGTTGAGAATCCGGGGTTGCACTTTAAGATTCCGATGTTTCAGTCGGTCGTCATGATTTCGACGCGAACGCAGACGTTTGGCGGGGAGCCGCTGTCGATGTATTCCTACGACCAGCAGACGGCGGAGCTCAAACTGTCGGTGACGTATCACATTGCGCCCGAACAGGTCCGGGATGTCTACACTCGGTTTGGCGAGGATGGTTTGTTTCGCAACGGGATATATCCGCGCGTGACCGAAGTGTCCAAGTCGGTGTTTGGGCAGTTTACGGCGGCGCGCGCCATTCAGGAACGCGAGGAGCTCAATCGGGAGATGAACTCGCAGATTAAGGCCGCGCTTTCTGAGATTCCGATTGTGGTCGAGAACATCCAGATCGAAAACGTCGATTTTAGTGACACGTACGAGCGCGCCGTCGAACAGGCGGCCAAGGCCAAGGCGGACGTCGAACGCGCGAAGAGCGAACTGGCTCGCGTGGAACAGGAAGCCCAGCAGAAAGTCAAGAACGCGGAGGCGGAAGCGCAGGCCACGCGGGCCACGGCAGAAGCGGCGGCGTACAGCACCAAAGTCAAGGGCGAGGCCGAGGCCGAGGCCATCCGGGCAAGGGGGGCGGCGCTGCGGGACAATCCCGACATGATCAAGCTGATTCAGGCCGAGCGCTGGAACGGCATTTTGCCCACGACGATGGTGCCCGGAGCGGCCCTTCCGTTCGTGAACGTCACGCATTAAACCGCAGCGTCCGTCGCGTGGACGAAATTCATCTTTGAAATTCATCTTGGGCGTGTCTAATCACTAGAGTTTGCGCCGGGGATAGCGTTAAAACGGGGTTTTGTGGCAAACTGCCGCAGGACTCCGTTTTTTTGTGCCCGTGACGGGATTTTTCTGGCGGGTACGGGTCAAACACCATGCACATTTCACACATGCACATTTCACAAAAAGGATGAGGGCAATGCGCGTATTGCTAAAACTGTCGGGCGAGGTATTGGGCGGAACTCAGGGAATGGGGCTCGACGAACGGACGCTGAAACACTATGCCGGGGTGCTTTCCCGGATAGCGGAGCATCACCAGGTCGCGGTGGTGACGGGGGGCGGGAACATCATGCGAGGCAAGGCGACGCAGGGGCTCGATCGTTCCAAGGCCGATCAGATTGGGATGATGGCGACGGTCGTCAACTGCATGACGCTGGAGCAGCATCTCGTGGCGGTGGGGACCAGAGCCTGTGCGATGAGCAGTGTGCCTTCGCTGGCGCAACCTTACGACATCGTGCGAGCGCGCGAGCTTCTGTCGCAGGGCACGATTGTATTTGTCGCGGGCGGCACATCCAACCCGTATTTCACGACCGATTCGGCGGCCGCGTTGCGCGCACTTGAACTCCGATGCGACCTCCTCGTCAAGGCGACCAAAGTCGACGGCGTCTACGACCGCGATCCGCGCGTACACCCCGAAGCCCGTCGGTTTGAGGCACTTTCGTTTGACGATGCCATCGCGCAAAACCTCGGCGTCATGGACTTGACGGCCATGGTTCTGTGCCGCGAAAACGGCTTGAATCTCCGCGTCTGTCACGTCGACGCCCTTTCATCGTTTGAGGGCATCCTCGACGGCACAACGCCCTCGACAATCGTCCGCTAGGCTCTTGCGGAGACCAAAGCACACTCAGCACAAAGGAGTACCCACATTCATGCCTTACGAAATCGATCCCCATATTTTCAGGGCGTATGACATTCGCGGCGACGTCCGGACCCAACTGACCGAAGAGGCGGCGCAGGCGATAGGCGCGGCGCTTTCTGCCTCTCATTTCCCGGCCGGTTCGACACTCGTCGTCGGTCAAGATGCGCGCTTGAGTTCCTCCGGGCTGTCCCAAGCGCTCATCGAGGGCCTTCTCAGACAGGGGGTGAACGTCGTCTGCCTCGGTCAAGTCACAACCCCCATGTTGTACTTTGCGCTTTTTGAACGCGCGTTTGACGGCGGCATCATGGTCACGGGTTCCCACAATCCCGTGTATGACAACGGGTTCAAGATCTGCCGTGGCCGCGAGTCATTTGTGGGCGAGGACATCCAGCGCGTGTATCAAAAAACGCTCGAACCTCAAGCCCCGGCAGCACAACGTGGAACCCTCACGACGTGGAATGTCTTTCAGAAGTATGCCGACGCGATTCATTCGCGCGTGTTCCCGGGGCGACCGCTCAAGCTCGTCGTCGATACCGGAAACGGCGTGGCCGGGCCTTTTGTCGAACGCGTGCTTGCCCCCTACGCCCAAAATCTGGAGATGATGTATGGCGACCCTGACGGACGGTTTCCCCATCATCACCCCGATCCCAGCGACGCCAAAAACATGGTCGATTGCCAAACCAGGGTACTTGAGACCCACGCCGATCTCGGGCTGGCTCTGGACGGGGACGGAGACCGTCTTGGCGTCGTCGACTCGACGGGGTGTCTCATTCCTGCCGACCGGCTTCTCACGCTGTTTGCCCGTGAAATCTTGGCACGACGGAGGGGCGCGACGATTCTGGGCGACGTCAAGTGTTCACAAACGACGTTTGATGATATCGCCCACCGGGGCGGTGTTCCGTGCATGGTCAAAACGGGACACGCCCTCATCAAGGCAAAAATCCGCGAGACCCAGGCGGCCATGGCCGGAGAAATGAGCGGACATTTCTTTTTTGAAGACCGTTGGTTTGGGTTTGACGACGCGATCTATGCCGCCGCGCGTCTATGTGAAATTGTCGCGCGCCTTCCCGAAGGTCAATCCCTGAGCGATGCGTTGTCCGATCTTCCGCCTGCCGTCGCCACCCCAGAGATACGCGTCGAATGTCCGGACGCGTTCAAATTCGACCTCGTCCGTGAAATGTACAATCGGTACAAAGAGCGGTTCCCGACCTCCGACCTCGACGGGGCCCGGATTGATTTTCCCAAGGGATGGGCGCTCGTCCGAGCCTCCAACACTCAACCCGTCATTGTCGTCCGAATTGAGGCCCAAAGCCGCCCATCCGTGACCGAACTGAGCGAAGCCCTCCTGCGCGATCTCGAGGATATTTCCAGTGCCCACGGGGTACGGATCGACCTGAGTCCAGTCGAACACGCCGTCAGAAATCTTCCAGACGACGTATAACCCTCGTTCCCCCTTGCGCGGCCGCGCGCCGGGGGAACCTTTTTAAAAGAGTCCAACATGAAAAACATCCTCCGATGGCCATGGGCCATCGCGTTATGCGCCGCACTGTTGGGTTGCCAGTCCCAGGAATCGCCACAAAACCGCACACAGGATGACGTACTGGCCATCGTGCAGGGCGAACCCCTGACGCAGAAAGACTTTGATGACACCCAGGCATGGCTGCCGCCGTTTGCGCGGCAGCTCGACTCCAATGCCAACGTCGAGATTTCGCGATTCTGGAGTCTGATTCAAATCATGCGCATGGCGCAGGATGCCCGCGAACGGGGCCTGATGACGCCTGCCGAACGCCAAATCGCCATCAAGGAAGCCCTCGCCCAGGCGCACCTCAACGCCCTACAGCCCCCGGATCGCGTCGTTCAGGACGATGAAATTCGCGCCTATCAGCACGAACACCCCGACGTGTTTTTTGAACCGCCAGCCTTTACCGTCAATTATGCGCTCGTCAAAAACGAACAACGCATTTCCGTTCTGGCCTGGGCTCATGCGTTTGCACGCGGTGCACAGCTTGGGTACAACCCGGTCGATCTCCCCAAAGATCGCAACGAGACGTTGAACCGCGACGGCAATTTCATCCGCGCGCATCAGTTCGATTACATCTTCACGACCGTGATGCGAGAAGACACCGAACGTCCCGCCCAACTCGGGCCGTTCGTCGCAAGCGACGGGCTGATCTTCTCGTGCCCGCAGACCATTGCCATACTCGAGACTGCCCCCATCGGCAAGCCCATCAGGCAAAACCTCGCCTGTTCCGGCGACTGGAAGGCCTTCGTCATCCTCAAGTGGAGACGCGACAAAGCCCCCATGGACCCGGAAAAAGCACGTCAAGTCGCCATCCAAAAAATCCTCGAACAGCGGCGTATCGCTTATCAAAAAGCCACCATCGAACAGAAACTCGGAGAAACAACACACCCATGAGCGGATTCGTCCACCTCCACGTCCATACGCAGTACAGCATCAACGACGGTGCCATCCGGTTGCCCCAGCTTTGTTCCGAAATCGCCAAACGAGAGGTCAAAGCCGTGGCCATGACCGATCACGGCGTCATGCACGGATGTGTCGATTTCATCAATAAAGCCAAAAAAGCCGGGATTAAGCCCATTCTGGGCTGCGAGTTCAACGTCTCTGGCATACACCCCGAAAGCCCGCAAAAGCTCTATCACCTGACCGCGATATGCCGGACGCTGGCCGGATATAAGAACGCCCTCGCCCTTATTTCCAAAGCCAACATCGAGCAGTACGACGAAATGACCGGCATCGGCACGCTCTCCATCGAATGGTTCAAGGACCACGCCGAAGGGCTCACCATCCTCAGCGGAGACCTCGGGGCCGAACTCCCGCAAACCATCCTCAGACACGGCGACGTCGAGGGTGTCGTCTCAAGACTGAGAGACCTCTTTGAACCCGGCCAGTTCTATCTCGAAATGATGGACAACGCATTCGAGATGCAAAAACGCGTCAACGCCTTCTATAAAGAAAATGCCAAACGATGGGACCTCCCGCTCGTCGCCACCAATGACTGCCACTACATGCAGCGCGACGAGGCCTTCGCACACGCCGTGCTCGTCTGCAACGGCATGAAAAAAATCGTCGACGTCGAGGAACTCCGGAAATACGTCGTCGATGATTTCTACCTCAAATCCGACGAGGAAATGTACGCCGCGTTCCACGACACCCCGGAAGCCTGCGAAAATACCGTCCGTATCGCCGAGTCCGTCGACTGCCCCGTCCGACTGGGGAAAGTCTTCCTCCCGCAATACCACGTGCCCAAGGATTTCCTCGAAGCACACCACATCGAAGACGCCCACACCGGCGTCCACGAATACTTCAAGGAAGTCGCCAGACGCGGTCTCGACATGAGGCTCGAAGCCTTCCAGAAAGTCGGAAAACAGGTCGATGAACACGTCTACCGAGAACGGCTCGAACGAGAAATCGACGTCATCACCAAAATGGATTTCCCCGGATACTTCCTCATCGTGTGGGACTTCATCCACTGGGCCAAGGAACACGGCATCCCCGTAGGCCCCGGACGTGGTTCGGGCGCCGGTTCCCTCGTCGCATACTCCATGACCATCACCGACATCGACCCGCTCCCGTTCTCCCTGCTCTTTGAACGTTTCCTCAACCCCGAACGCGTCAGCATGCCGGACTTCGACGTCGACTTCTGCATGGACCGGCGCACCGAGGTCATCAAGTACGTCGCCGAAACCTACGGCGCAAACAACGTCGCCCAAATCGCCACCTTCGGCGCCCTCAAGGCAAAAAACGCCATCAACTCCGTCGGACGCGTCATGGGCTTTCTCCCCTCCGAACTCCGCGCCATCACAAAGTTCATTCCCGACGGACTCCAGGAAGACGCCCACACCATCTCCCTTACCGCCGCCCTAAAGGGCGACGAAAAACTCCACATCCCCCCCAACCCGGAGTTCCAGGCCCTCATCGACGGCGACCCGAAACTCCAGCTCCTCTACCACACCGCCCTGCAGGTCGAAGATCTCTTCTGCCAGACCGGGATGCACGCCGCCGGTATCGTCATCTCCGAAGGACCGCTCTGGGACTATGTCCCCGTCTTCAGAGGCGCAAAAGGGGAAATCGTCGCCCAGTACGCCAAGGCCGAAGTCGAAGAAGCCGGACTCGTCAAGTTCGACTTCCTCGGCCTCAAAACCCTCACCGTCCTCCAGTACGCCATGAGGAACGTCAATCACTCCAGGGAACGCCTGGGACAAGACCCCATAGACATCAACCTCGTCCCCCTCGACGATCCCAAAATCTACCGCATGATTTCAAACGGAAACACCACCGGCGTCTTCCAGCTCGAATCCCAGGGCTTCACCAAGCTCCTGCGTCGCCTCAAACCTGACTGCTTCGAAGACATGGTCGCCGCCGTCGCCCTCTTCAGACCGGGCCCCATGGGCACCGGCATGATGGACCAGTTCGTCGACTGCAAAAATAAACTTCGCGACATCGAATACCCCCACCCCCTCCTCGAAAATATCCTCAAAGAAACATACGGCGTCTTCGTCTACCAGGAGCAGGTCATGCAGGCCGCACAGGTCATGGCCGGATACACCCTCGGCGGCGCCGACATCATGCGCCGTGCCATGGGAAAAAAGAAAATCGAGGAGATGAATAAGCAGCGACTCATCTTCGTCGAGGGAAGCGTCAAAAACGGCGTCGACGAAAAACAGGCCGGCGACATCTTTGACCTCATCGCCGGATTCGCCAAATACGGCTTCAACAAAAGCCACTCCGCCGCCTACGCCCTCATCACCTACCAGACCGCCTATCTCAAATGTTACTACCCCGCCGAGCTCTACGCCGCCCTCATGACCTGCGATCAGGACAACCCCGACAAGGTCATCCGAACCATCAACGACGCACGAAAAAACCGCATCAAAGTCCTCCCCCCCGACATCAACAACTCCGAACTCATCTTCAGCGTTTCTGACGGGGCCGTCCGTTTCGGACTCGCCGGCATCAAGGGCGTCGGTGGCGCAGCCCTCGAATCCGTCTTCGCATCGCGAAAACAGGACGGACCCTTCAAAAGCCTCTTCGATTTTTGCAACCGCGTCGACGCTCGCGTCAACAAAAAGGTCGTCGAATCCCTCATCCAGGCCGGTGCGCTCGACTCCATCTGGCCGCAAAAACTCAGACACATCGGAGACATCGGCGCCGCTCGCGCCTCCATGTTCGCCACCGTGCAAAATGCCCTCGATCGCGCCAAACAAACCCGCGAGGACAAACAGGCCGGACAAACCTCCCTATTCTCGCTCTTCTCTTCCACCCCCGCCGCCCCCACCGTACTCGCCGACTCCTACGTCACCGCCACACCATGGACCGAAGAAGAAGTCCTCGAAAACGAATTCGCTCTCATCGGATACTTCGTCTCCGGACACCCCCTCGACCACTATCGACAGGAATGCGAACGCTTCGCCTCTCACAATACTTCCGCGCTTATACATCTTCCCGATGAACGAAAACGCATCACCGTGACGCTTTGCGGATTCCTCAAAAGTACATCCGTCAGAACCACAAAATCCGGTTCCAAAATGGCTTCCGGTCTCCTCGAAGACCTCTACGGACAAGTTTCTTTTGTATGTTTTGAAAAAACACTCATGCGCATCGGTCCCGAAAAATTCGCCTACCAGGCCCCCGTCATTCTCACCGGATCCGTCAAAATTGAAGGCGAAGAAGATGCTCGAAAAGTAGAAATATTCGTCGATAATATCGAACTCGTTTCTGACGCACGACAACGCGCATTCGCCAATGTTCAATTCATCATCGAACAATCGCATTCCCTCGAAGATATACAAAAACTTCACACCCTCATTCTAAACCATCCCGGCCGGGCCCAATGCTATCTCAAATTCCGATATGAAGACGTCGATGCCGATATGAAAATCCCATTTCAGGTCGCACTCACCGACGACTTCCTCAAAAAAGTCGACCTCATCCTCGGTCTCGAATCTTATGTCATGAAATAACATATCTATATTCCGTGGCCGCGGCTATCTGCGATACGCCGCTGCGGCGCGCCTATTGCATACGGCGCGCCATTTATATATATTATTACATCATACATTACTTCAAAACTTCAAATTCACTCTGCCCGTTTTACAAAAAAAATACGTTCGGGAATCATGACAATATCCCCTATTAAAAAAAACAATTACATCATATCATACGGATCGACATCGATGGTACAAACGGCATCGCGAAACTGGTTACGCCATTCGGCCGACCCAGCCCACACGCGATCCAGCCACTGATGAAGTATGCCACGACTGGAATGGCGCAAAAAAAGCTGAAACCGAAACTTCCCACACAACATGGGAATCGGAGCCGGCGCCGGCCCCAATACCCGGGCATCCCCCTGACGAGGCATCAGCGACTGCGCCATCCGACCCACGCGGATACTCAGATTCTCCGCTTCCAACACCTGCGGCGATTCAAACCGCAAAAGTACAAGATGGCTGAACGGAGGGTTCGACAATGCCCGTCGTATCTCAAGTTCCTGCCTCGCAAATGACGCATAATCGCGTTCCACAATGCCACGTATCGCCGGATGATCCGGCCTGAGCGTTTGTACAATCACACGTCCAGGACGAGACCCGCGTCCCGCACGACCGCTCACCTGTGTCAACAATTGATATGTGCGTTCCGACGACCGAAAATCCGGCATATGAAGTCCCATATCTGCATTGATAATCCCCACAAGCGTCACATTATGAATATCATGCCCCTTCGCAATCATCTGCGTGCCCACCAGCACATCGATCTTGCCTGACCTAAAATCCCCAAGCACACTCTGGATCGCACGCGTCGTGGCGCGATCCCTGTCAAGACGATCAATTCGCGCCCCAGGCAAACTTTCACTCAATATCTCCACCAGTCGTTCCGTCCCATATCCCGTATACGACAACTCCCTTCGATGACATTTCGGACACTCACCGTCCGACGTATCGACATAATCACAATAATGACAACGCAACGCGTCCGCATATTTATAGTAAGTCAGCGCCACATCGCAATTCGGACAATACAATACATGACCGCAATATTCACATTGTATAAATGTCGAAAATCCACGCCGATTTAAAAATATCATCGACTGCTCGCCATGCGCAAGTGTCTCACGCAACGCCTCGACAAGCGTGTCCGACAAGAGATGCGCGCGCAGAGTCTCGGAAGAATTGCCCGACGCTCGATCCACAAAACGACCGCCCGACTCGCGTTCCGACTCGTCCGATTCACTTTCCCGACGGCGCATGTCGACGAGGGTAATTTCCGGCATCGGGCGCGCCTGAGGACGGCGCGTCAACTCGAGAAGTATCGATTTGCCCTGAAGCGCGCGCGTATACGATTCCAAAGAAGGCGTCGCCGAACCCAATATCACCGGACACTGCGCCTGCTGTCCAAGCACCAGCGCCATGTCTCGCGCATGATAGCGAGGCGTCTCCCCCTGTTTGAACGAACCGTCGTGTTCCTCGTCGATGACGATCAGACCCAGTTTCCGCACCGGCGCAAACAGCGCACTCCGCGGACCGATACATATCCCAATGCGGCCACTGCGTATCCGCGTCCACGTGTCAAACCGTTCCTGATCGCTCAGCCCGCTGTGCAATACCGCCACATCCTGGCCAAACCGTCCCCGGAACACCGCGCAAAACTGCGGCGTCAGCGCGATTTCCGGCAACACAAAAATGCACCCTCCCCCGCGCCGACGCACCGATTCCATCACCCCAAGATAGACTTCCGTCTTGCCACTGCCCGTCACCCCGTAGAGCAGAAAACTCCCAAACCCTTTGTGTTCGACGATCGTGCGAATGGCATGGTTCTGCTCATCGGTGCGTTCCACAGTCTGAACTATCGGCAAAATATCGTCAAACGACGTCCTGTCACGCGCCGTCGTCTGCGTCACCAAAAGCCCGAGCGCCTCTAGGCGATGCAACACGGCACTGCTCGGACCGAACTGTGCCAAAATGGCGCTGTGACGAACCGCCCCCCCCTGTTCCGAAATCCACGCCAACATCTGTTTCTGTTTTGTCCCGAGGCGTTTGGGCGACGCCTGCGGCACGACTTCGTACACCGTCTCCGTCGTCTCCCGAAGCCGCGCCTTGTCGAGCGTCCAATGCGGCACCAGAACCCCCGAGTCCACCCATGACTGAAACTGATCCGAATCTATTTTAAATCGTTTCCGGATCTCGGTCTCGCTCAGCCCGTCCGCCGACTCGCGAAGGGCCGCCCTGACCTGGCTCAGAACGTCCTGACCTTTCCCCTCATCCACCGTCGCAAACAATGCGCCTGCCTCGCGGGAGACGGCCCCAGCCGTCCTGACCTTTCCCTCGCCCGCGACCGTCTCACCCGCGCGATAAAGACATACCCCAGAACGCATCATCCCCACCGGAAGCGCATGTTTCAGGCAAAATCCCAGCGGCGCCCGGTAATAATTGGACATAAACACCAACGTCGCCATCAACGGAGGCGTGATAAACGGTTCCGGATCCACCACCTCGAGAATCGAACGAATCCGGCCGTCATAGGCGGGTTTCTCCATCTGCGAGGACGTCACAATGCCCGTACATGACTGACGCCCGAGCGGCACCTGGACGATCGAACCCGGCAATATTTCTTTGTCGTATTGATAACTCAGTGGCGAAAGCGGACGGGAAAATAAAACGACAAAATAATACATAGTATTCTCATCATTCCAACAATATGAAAAATACAATTCGGAACGGCAAATTCCCGTCCATCTGTCATTATATAATCTTTGATCCGAATTCGCGCCATAAGGAATCCCAAACATGTTTTATTCAATGTAGGATACACACCGACATAACCCACCAAATGCCCGTATTTCCTCATCCAAACGCCAAAATTCCCCCTATTATTATTTTGACGAAACGATCCCGACGTCTTACATTACGTTGCATTTGAGACAGCCCCGGGAGGTGGGGATTTTTTGACTAACCAGGAGATTGAGCATGGCTAAGACCCTCTTTGAATCCAGTGACATTCGCAACATCGCACTCGTTGGACATGGTTCGAGCGGCAAAACCACGATTGGCGAGGCAATTCTGCTCAAGACGGGAGTGACGACGCGTTTTGGCAACACCACGGCCGGAACCTCGACATTCGACTTTGAGCCGGAAGAAATCAAACGCGGAGGATCAAACGCCACTGCCTTTGCCTGGTGCGAATACACCGGCAAAAAAGTCAACATCATCGACACCCCGGGTGACGGAAACTTTATTTACGATTCGTTTACCGCCATGCGAGGCGCCGACACTGCGGTCGTCGTCATCAGCGCGCCCGACAGCGTCGAGGTCCAGACCGAACGCGCGTTTGCCGAAGCCAAAGCCCTAGGCCTGACACGCATCCTCGTCATCAACAAAATGGACAAAGAACGCGCCAACGTCGCCGCATGCTTGGCCGACATCAAAGAAGAACTCGGCATCACCCCCGTGCAACTGCAAATCCCCATGGGGGCCGCAGAAACCTTCAAGGGCATCATTTCTCTCGTCCACAACAAGGCGTTCGTCTATGACGGGGCCACCGGAAAAGCCAAAGAAACGCCCATCCCCGCCGAGTATGAATCCGCCGTCGAAGCCGCGTGGGAAACCCTCATCGAAGCCATCGCCGAAACCGACGACGTCCTCATGGACAAATACCTTGAGACGATGGAGCTTTCTCACGAAGAATGCCTCGCCGCCCTTCCCGCCGCCATCCAGAACGCAAAGCTCGTCCCTGTCCTCTATACGGCCGCCACAAATCTGGTCGGCATCGATCTTCTCCTCGAAGCCATCGCCAAATACGCCCCCAGTCCCGTGCAGCGTTCCCAGGTCAAAATCATTCGCGACGGCGCCGAAGAAGATTACACATGTTCGGCCGACAACCCCTTTGCCGCCCTCGTCATTCGTTCCTTCTTTGACGAGCGCACCGGAAAACAGACCATTTTCCGCGTCATGTCCGGCTCCGTCCCCGAAGACGGCGCAACCATAAACCTCCGTTCCGGAGACCCGGAGCGACTCGGTGCCATGTACATCCTGCGCGGAAACAACCGAGATGCCGTCGAAAAAGGCGTCTTCGGCGATATCCTCAGCGTCGCCAAACTCAAAGACACACGGACCAACGACACCCTCGCCACCAACACCGACTTCGCCTTCAAAACCATCGTCTATCCCGCACCCATGATGGACTTCAACATCACGAGCAAAACCAAAGGCGAGGAAGACAAGCTCAAGGTCGCCATCGACAAACTCATCGACGAAGATCCTACGCTGTCCACGGGATATGACGAACTCGGGCGCGCACTCACCCTCAGAGGCATGGGACAGCAGCACCTCGACATGGCCATCGAAAAACTCAAACGTAAATTCAAACTTGAGGTCAACGTCGCGCTCCCCCTCGTCGCTTACCGAGAAACCCTCAAAAAACGCGTCCAGAACATCGAAGGTAAACACAAAAAACAAACCGGCGGTGCCGGACAGTTCGGCGTCTGCTACATCAATGTCGAACCCCTCGGACGCGGCGAAGGGTTCAAGTTCATCGACAAAATCGTCGGTGGCGCCATCCCAAGACAATTCATTCCCGCCGTCGAAAAAGGCATCATCAACCGCATGGAATGCGGCCCTCTCGCCGGATACCCCGTCACGGACCTCGCCGTCGAACTCATCGACGGAAAGTACCATCCGGTCGACTCCAAAGAAGTCGCCTTCATTCAGGCCGGTAAAAAAGCCATCCGATCCGCTCTCGAACAAGGCGGCGTCAAACTCCTCGAACCCGTCTATAAAATGGACATCACCATCCCAAGCGCATCCGTCGGCGACATCATGGGCGACATCACCTCAAGACGCGGACGCGTCCTCGGCATGGATCCCGATCACAAAAAAACCATCATCCACGCCGTTTGTCCCCTCGCCGAAATCCAGAGATACGCACCCGACCTCCGTTCCATGACAAGCGGACAGGGCATCTTCACCATGGAATTTGAAGGTTACGAAGATGTCCCAAGCAACCTCGAAGCAAAAATCATCAAGGAATCCCCGTTCGGTGGTGCCAAAGACGAAGACGACGAAT
>CAMCLY010000077.1 GCA_945875805.1 uncultured Myxococcales bacterium
GGTGCTGGGTGGCGGGGGTCGTGCCGGGGGGGGGGGGGGGGGCGCCTTCCCCCCCCCCGCCCTCCGCCGGCCCCACTGCCCGGGGGGGGGCCCCCCCCCCCCCCCCCCAGACACAAAAAGCGATGCGCTATGCGCGTCCAAGGGCCTTGGAGAGGATTTTTTCGTGATTGAGCGTGTAGAGATGAATGGCGTGAAATCCGTGGCTGTGCAGGAAATCCATCTGTTCGGCGAGCAGGTCGGTGGCAAACTGGGCGAGGGATTCCGGGGAAGAATCGAGGGCTGCGTAACGGCGGGCGAGTGCGGCGGGAATGGTGGCCGAAAAAGCGGCGATGCGGTCCCAGGTCTGTCGGCTGTGGATGGGAAGGATTCCGGGAACGATGGGACATGAGATGCCGGCGCGTGCGCAATCGTCGCGAAATGCGCACAGTCTGTCGAGATCGAAGCAGAGCTGGGTGACGGCAAAGTCCGCCCCGGCGTCGATTTTTTCGCGCAGATAGGCGATTTGGTCGTGGTAGGCTCGTGTGCCAATGAAGGCGGGATCAGGGGGGAGGCCGTCTTCGCGGTGACCTTCGGGATAGGCGGCGACGGAGATGCCCAGGGTGTCGCCGAAGGTTTGCCGGATGCCGGCGACGAGATCGCGTGCCGATTGAAATCCTTCCGGATGGGGCGTCCACGGGCCGTCGGGGGGGCGGTTGCCGCGCAGGGCCATGACGTTTCGCAAGGAGGTGTCGCGCACGACGTGTCGCAGGATGTCGAGAAGTTCCGTGCGCGAACGATGGGTGCATGTGATGTGCATCATCGTTTCGATGTCGGATTCGGCTTGGATGTTCTGGGCGATTTCGAGGGTTGCCAGGGAGGTCGGATCGCCGGTTCCCCAGGTCACGTCGATAAAGCTCGGCCCCAACGCGCGCATCCGTGCGATTTTTTGGTAAAATTCCGGCCATTTTTCGCGCGATTTTGGGGGGTAGTATTCAAACGAATGGCAATGTGAGGCCTGGTTCAGGATGTCGATGATTTTCATATTCCAGTCGGGGTGATGTGCGTTTTGGGTGCGGGGCCCGTTTTGCGAAGGTTTGAGCGAGTTTTTTTGTGCGGGGAGGGGGAAGTCTCCCCCTGAGCGGCTATTTCGGCGGCGGGGGCATCCCCCTTGCCTTCAATACGCCGCTACCCCCTCCGCAATACTTTATGTATCGTTTCCTTAGCAGAGGATAAGCGGGATCGGGGCAAAATCCAAAAAGAATACTCCCAAGCCCACGAATGCCCTGCACCAGCCACGATGCACGCAGGCCTCATCCTCTCGTGAAAAGTGGGTATTCGGTCTCACCTCATTAGAGGAACACATCCGGGGCGCCGATCCAGAGCCAGAAAGCGTCGCCACGGGTGGCCAGTTCGCGCGCCTTGGGCTGGGTCATGCTTTCGGCTGCGAGGCCGGCCTGACGGAGTTGGTGGCAAAACGTTTCGGCGGATTCGGTCGAACAGCCCTCGTAGGGAGGGGTGAGAATGACGACTTGATCGGCGGTGTTAAACGCTTTTTGCCAGAAATCGATGGGGTATGAGGTGAGGGTGGAGATGAAGGGGCGTATGGCGACGACGTTTTTTTTCCCCTGCCCCCGGCCCGCGCGGGACCGGCCGGACGCCCGCCCGCCGACGGGGTGCACTCCCCCGCCGCGCAACCGCCCCGCGCCGCCCGGGGCCACCCACCCAGTGGGGGGGGCGAGCTGGACGGTGTCGGCAGGGCTTGTATGGGCGACTTTACGGGTCCAGAGCATGGCGGCCGCAGTGGCCTGACAGTCCGACAAGGTCCCGTCTGATTCCCAGGCGTCGGGGCTGAGTGCGGCGGGCGGAACACAGTGCAGTCCTCCCGATGGGGTGGGGTGTACTTCAAATGTCCATTCGGATCGGCAACCGTGGTGTTCCATCACAAAGGCCAGAGATGTGCGGGACTGGTCTGGAATTGGGTATATCCGTGTACTTTTGGTGTCAAACCGTTTGGCAAAACGATCAGGGGGTTCGGGGGCTGTGTAGTATCCGAGGGCCTCGTTCTGCCAGTCGGAAATGAGGATGTCGCGTGGGGAGAAGGCCGCACACAGGTCCGGATCGCGGATAAAATCGCGCTCGTCGACATCGAGAATGACGCGTTTGGAATCGAGGCATGCGTGTGGGGCGCCGTTTGGTGGAACGGCGCCTGTGCAATAGCTGGAATGGGTGGCGAAAGCGGCGGAGAGCGCGCAATGCGCGCGGCTCAGTGTGCCAAAACAGAGGGTGACCTGGAGGCCGAGGGCGCGACAGATCTCAGCCAGTGCGCGAGTGCGTTCCAGTACGGGAATGCCTGCCTCGCGCGCGGTTTTAACTTCGGGATGTTGCGACGGAAAATGGGACGGGATGACGAGACAGGAAGCATTCTGGACGCAATCCGGACGAGTACAGAATGCGATATCGGCGCCTCTTTGTGTCAGAGCATCGGTCAGAACACTCGGGCGCAGATCAGAACCTCGCACGGGGATTCCTGCGTCGAGAAACCACAACGCCAGTCCGCTCGTTCCAATGCCCCCGATTCCGGAAATATAAGGATGAGAAAAAAAATCCGGCATCGACGCGTTCGCGTGAGGGATGCCGGCTATATGTGTGGGCATGGGTGTGTAGGGGTTATTCTTCTTTGTCTTTATCTTCTGAGGTGGCGGCCATGATGGCTTGTAATTCTTCGCCAGTAGGATCGTTTATCGACGGGTAGAGGAGGATTTCATCGCGCGCGATTTTCCATGCTCGCTGGACGATCCATGACACAGTACGATCTTGACGCAAGGCTTCTTTCTGGATCTCGTCGAGCATATCGACAGGAAAATAGACGCTCTGTTTCCGCTTGTCGGACTTGGGATCGGTTTTGTTTTCCACTTTCGTCATGATGAACTCCTGTTGAAAGCATTGAAATTTTGCCGGTACGCGCCGGATGGCGGGCACTCTACTCGACTCCTTTTTGGGATGCAAGATTATCTGGGATGCCTTTCGTGCTTTCTCTTTCACGTCGGCTCACCCCTGTTTTAAAAACTCTTAACTGTCTACTCGCCTCGGCCCTTGACCTCCCCCCCCCCCGGCCCTGGCCCCACAGCCGTTCAACTCTTCCACCGTCCCCCAATAGGGGCGTTGTGGGGAGCATGCTTCACCAAAAACAAAAAACTCCCCACCCCCACCCAAAGGCTCCACAACGCCCCAAGCCTCACCACCTCATGAAATGCGAAAGGGCCGCGCGGCATCGCCGCGTGGCCCTTTCGCATTTCGGGGGGCGTGGGGGGACTGGTCCCCCCACACAAAAACCTAAGGAATGTTGGGGTTGCGGGCGAGCCAGTCGCGAGCGTCCTGGGCGTAGTCGGAATCCGGGGCTTTATCGATGAGGGCCTGGAGCGTCTTTTTGGCGGAGATGGGGTCTTTGAGTTTGAGGTAACTGTGGGCCAAAAGGATATGGGCCTTGGGGATATTTTCGGCTTCGGGATAAGTGCTGATGAGTTCGTTGAGTCTCAGCACGGCGCCTTTGAAGGCGTCATTTTTGAAGTCGTATTCGGCGACATAGAGTTCGTGGTTGGCCAGTCGGCGGCGAACCTCGGCGTATTGTTCACGGGCGCGCGGGGCGTTTTCGTCGCCTGGGTATCGCCTTAAAAATGCGGCCAGCGAGGCTTCGGCCTGGGAGGTGGACTTTCGATCGCGCTGCCATGGATCGGGGAGGAAAAAGATGTCGCTGGGCATCATTTCGTAGTAGCAGTTGGCGGCCTGATATGAGGCATAGGCGATGTCCGGGTGCGCGGGATAGGTGCGAATGAACGCCTGGTAGCTGACGGCGGCCTGAGAGTAATCGCCACTGTCGCGATAGGCGTCGGCGATTCTGAGATCGCACAAGGTTGCCCAACGCGTGGCGTATGGAAATTTGAGTTTGATGGCGTGAAACGCTTTGACGGAATCCTCATAAGATCCGCTTTCGAGGGTTTTTACGGCTTTTCTGTATTCCGCCTCGGCCTCGCTCTTTGGGTCACCTTCGAACACGGTTTTGTGTGAGGAACCACATGCGCCACACAGGACGGCGCATGTCAGGATAATTCCGCATAGAAGTCGTTTCATCACAGTATGGCACCCTTGTCGTTGACTCTGAAATTGGCGGGAATGCGTTCGGCGACGGCGTCTTTGAACTCGGGATCGACGCGCCATTCTTTGTCGCGGAACGCGGTGGCGATGAGGTTTAGAATGCGCTGAGATTCCTCGGTGGCCAAACGTTTGGACAGGGCTTTTATTCCCTCGGGTCTGGCGTGGGCAATGACGGTGTCGGCGGTGACGAAACGGATGGTTTCGTTGTCGTCGGCCAGGTAGGGCAGAACGGCTTTGGCAATATCGTCTTCGTCAAAGGATTTGACGGTGAGGATGAGCTGTTCTTTGCGTTCGGGATCGCGGACGTATTCCGGGCCGATGGTGTTCAGCAGTTCGACGAGGAAACCGACGAGTTCTTCATGGTCGACGAGTTCGGCAAGCGTGCGATATGGCCAGTTGAAATCCTTGTCGTTGTGTTTCAGGAACTGTTTGAGAGGCTCGACGGCGGGACGCCCTAGGTCGATGAGCAGCGAACTCGTGTATTGTTTTTCGTCGGCATCGATGGTGCCGTTTTCACAGTGGCATGTGAAGCGTTCGATGAGTCGCCGCGGCGCAAGTTCCGGGCCCAAATCGTGAAGCTGCACGAGGGCGTAGCGCCGATCTTCGGTATGTCCGTACATATTGACGATGCGTTTGCGCAACTTCTCGGCTTTTTCTTCGGGGGTTGGTTTGAAAAAACGGCGGATGACATCCCAAAAAGACATAAAACACTCCGGGGCCAGGGCCCATATTTGAACCCAGTGGGGGAATCCAGTGGGCAGGCAAAATTCAAATGGTGCGCCATGTAGGCAAACAGGCGCGCGGTTCATACCAGATAACCCGGATGGATGGTCTATTTTATTTTGTGTGTGGAGTGCATTGCGTGTGGATTCCCCCGCCCCGACGGGGAGGGGGATGGGGGGTGGGGCAGAGGGGGTAGCGGCGTATGCGCTTTGGCTATTTCGCCCGGCATTCCGGGCTCAATACGCCTGCGCGTCTCGCTATCTGCCCTTTGCGGGGCAGATACGCGAGCCCATCCGTCTGGGTGGCTGTCGGCCATAGCCAAAGCCATAGCCGCTCAGGGGGAGACTTCCCCCTCACCGAACACATCAAACGTCATGAATCCGGGCCTGTCTACAGGGTGGCAAATTCGATGGCGGGCTGGAAGTCGACGAAAACCGCGTTTTTTCCGGGCGACCCCATGGGGGCGTGGAGCGAGCGCATGCCGCCCAGGATCCAGAGGGGGCATGGGCCGTTACACAGGACGGGCCAGCAGGGGCGCAGGACATCGGGAACGCCCTGACTTCGCAGGGCTTCGCGCATTTTGACCTCGCGTCCGTCGGTGGCAAGGAGGGTCTGGAAGTCCGAGGCGGGACGAATGGACCATCGATCATAGCGGATGCTTTGGGCGTCAAAGTCAATGCTGCGTGTGGACGTGATCCGGGGCGAGAGGGCGGTGCCCATCCAGAGGTGGAGACGGCCAAAATCGGCGATTTGCAGATGATCGATGGGCACAGAGAACTCGCCGAGTTCGCGATAGGGGTCGGCCGGATTTTTTGGGGTGTCTTTGACGTACATGGAGACGCCTTCGCGGGCCCACATGCATCGAATGACACCGTCTTCACAGAGTCGGGCGGACTGGGCGCGGCGATCCATGCGTTCGACGGCTTTTTCGATCCACGAGGCCGTGACCTCGTGTGCGGGCATCAGGCAACGTGCGGCGTGGCGCAGGATCTGGGCGCGTGCCTCGCGCGAGACGCCGTTCCAGTCGGGCCATGGACAGAACCAGGTGTGCTGGGGGGCCAGATGTCGTTTTGCAAAATGCTGGGCCAGGGACGATTCGGCCTCGGCGTCGCTGCGGATGTTCAGGAGCGAACGGTAGATGACGTCGGGGGCGGAGGCTTCTTTGATCAGGAGGGGGAGGACCGAGTGGCGCAGGCGGTTGCGTCGGTATTCAGAGGAGGCATTGGTGGGATCTTCGGTCCAGGTCAGGCCACAGGCGCGGACGAACTCGACGATTTCGGCTTTGGAGACGGGGAGAAGGGGGCGCACGACGGTGACGCCGTCGAGGACACGCCGTGGAGACAGGCATAATCCCTCAAGTCCGCAGCCGCGCCCGAGGCGCCAGAGGGCGGTTTCGAGATTTTCGTCGCCATGGTGGGCCACGGCCAGAAACGGGTTTTTGGACTTTTTGCGGGCGCGTTCAAACAGGGCGCGGTATCGCGCCTCGCGCGCGCATTCTTCGACATGGGTGCGCATCGGGCCCAGCGACAGTTTGGTTAGGGTGAATGGAACGCCGAGGGTTTGGGCGGCATCGCGCGCCGTCCGTTCGTCTCGGCTGTCGTCCTTGCGCAGGCCGTGGCGCACGTGATGCGCCCGGAGGGTCCACGTCGTCTGCATGATTTGGCGAGCCAGACAAAGGACGGCAAGGAGACAGACGCTGTCGACGCCGCCGCTCAGGGCGACATCGATATGGTTTGCGCCCTCCATCATGGAGGTGCGTTGCATAAACAAAAGCACGCGCTTAAAAAGCGCGTGCTGAGAGAGCATGGCCGGGTTTTCGAGTGCCATTTACATCTTCCAGTAGTCGATCGCGAATTTGTCTTTGCGCCAGTAGGTGAGGGTAAAATCGCCCTTTGCCACCATATAATAATCGTTTCCGTTTCGGTGAAGGAGAATGGCGTTGTCGGGCATCGTTTCGGGCGTGATGGGCAAATTATAATGGATGGGCACGTCGCGCGTGGCGAGTTTTTTCCCATCCCACGCGACGAGCACGGACTCGATATCGTTGATCGTCAGTTTGACGACTTTGCACGAGGATTCGCCGTCGCGTCGGATGGACATGGGGATGAGGGTGGTGGCCTCCCCCGGTTGCTGGGTCCAGGTACCCTGGGATTCAAACTGGTCTTTGGTGAAATTTTCGGCGAGGATTGGGCGGCTGCAATCGACCGAAATATGGCGGTTGAGGCGTTCGATTTGAACGTTGATGCGAGTTTGCGTGGCGTTGATGAAGGTCAGGTCCGAGACCATGAGGTTTCCGTCATACGTGGTGAGGGTTCGCGGTGCGGAAGCGCCGCTGGACGCCAGACAGGCAAAGCCGGCGAGGGCAACGCCCGCCACGCGCAACACGCGCATGGAACAGGAAAACATCGGTTTTAGCCGGGGGTAGACGAAGTACGACACCGGCAGAACGGCGAGGGCCACGAGGTCGGTCGCGTCAAACCAGAGCTGGGCGGACACGCCCACGGACTGGAGGATGGAGACATATGTCATCCCCACGGCGGGAATGAGTTTTATGGCCGCAAAGGACGCCCCTGTGAGGAGATGGCAGGCAAGCCAGGCGCGTTGTCTGGATACGCCCAAAAGAATGGCCAGAAAACACGGGAAGAGCATCATTCCCGCCACGTCGCTGAGTTTTCCGGATATTATCCCCGGGAAGCCGGACATCGCTTTGAAGATAAAATCATTGCAAAGCAGGAGTGCCAGCATCCCCCACCAGAGGGGATGGGCCAGAGCTTGAGTCGGCTTGAAATTCGTCATGGTGATTACCTCTTGTTGTTCCGATGCGCACCCATTATATCCGCGTTCCCCCTGCGGAGGGGGATGAGAATGACACTTGCGTATGACGCAGGGAATGGACCGCCCACAAACGCGGCGATAGTTTTTTTATTCGCACGAAAATAAAGTATCCCGTGTGCGATTCAGGCCATTTTTTGGCGCATGGCACTAAAGGTGGAAAGGCAAATTATGCGAGAATATCCCGTCTATACGGTGACGCCCAAGGCCGAAAAGAGCCTTCGTAACGGTCACCCGTGGGTTTATGGCGAAGAAGTCGTGTCGATGTCGGTGCAGGCCGAGGACGGAGCGCTCGTCGATGTCCGGGGCCCGAAAGGGGCGTATCTTGGCACCGGATGGGTCAACGCCCGCAGCAAAATTCGCGTGCGCGTCATTTCGACCAACGCCAACGATGCGTTTGACGAAGCGTTCTGGACGCGACGTATCCGCTATGCACTGGAATACCGAAAGACCGTCATGGGAGATGATTTTGCCGCGTGCAGACTGATTTTTGGGGAATCCGATCAGTTTCCCGGACTCGTCGTCGATCGGTTCGATACGGTACTCGTCGCCCAGTCGATGTCTGTGGGGATAGAGGTCCGAAAACCGATGATTTACCGGATACTCGTCGAGCAGTTGCGCGCCACGGGCGCGCACATCGAGGCGCTTTATGAACGCGCCGACGTGAACACGCGCGACCTCGAAGGGTTGCCCAAATTCAAATCTTTTTACGAAATGCCGGGTCTGCGCACCGATTTGAACGGCCATGTTACCATCGTCGAGAACGGGCTTCGTTTTGACGTCAACTACATCGACGGGCAAAAAACGGGGTATTTCCTCGACCAGAAGTACAACCGGCGCGCGGTCATGCAGCTGGTGCGCGGGCGGCGCGTGCTGGACTGTTTTACCCATACGGGCGCCTTCGCCATTCATGCGGCCCGGGGCGGTGCCGCCCACGTCACCGCCGTCGACGTCTCCCAGCTTGCCCTCGATCAGGCGCGCGCCAATGCCGAACAAAATCACATTCACGACATGGATTTCGTCTGCGCCGACGTCTTTGATCTCCTGACCCAGCGCGTCCAGCAGGGCCACCGCGGCGACGATTTCATCATTCTCGATCCGCCCGCGTTTACCAAGAGCCACGCCACCGCGCGCGACGCCTATCGCGGATACAAGGAAATCAATCTCAAGGCCATGAGGCTTCTTCCGCGCGGCGGTTACCTCGCCACCTGTTCCTGCTCCCATTTCATGAAGGACGACATGTTCCGGCAGATGCTCATCGAAGCCTCACACGACGCCAACGTCTCTTTGCGCCAAATCGAGGCCCGACAGCAGGGGCCGGATCACCCCATTCTTCTCAACGTGCCGGAGACGAATTATCTCAAATTTTATGTGTTCCAGGTTGTATAATGCCGCAAACCGGGGCGTTATCCTCGCAACTCCGGTTTTGTCTCGTGTACGGGTTTGACGGGGGGAGATCATGGCGATGCGCGCAATGTTTGGCCGGATGGCGGTTCTTGTGTTTCTTGTGACGGCTGGATGCAATTATGCCGAAGTGGAGTCCAATACGCTCGTCGAAAAAGGGATGAAACTTTATGCGTCCAAATCCATCGACAAGGCCATGGCGGAGTTCCAAAAGGCCGCCCAGGTGTTTCCCAACAACGCCCGCGCACTTTATGGCATGGCCCTTGTCGACATGGATTATCACGATTACAAGCAGGCGATGATCCACCTCCAGGGGGCGGCAGGGTTGGACCCGCAAGACCCGGTGTATCCCTTTACCCTGGGCATGGCGCATCGCGGACAGGCCGACAAACTCTACGAATCGAACGATATCGACGGGTCGATAGGGGAGTATGCCGCGTGCGCCCATAGCATGGAACAGGCCGCCAAACTCGATCCCTATGACCCCGCCGTGCACCTCGAAATGGCGCGATGTGACGTCCGTGCCGAGCGCTATGGGGACGCCGTCGACGCTTATCAGGACGCCATCAAGGCAGACCCGTTTTTCCGGTCCAGCTTCGGGACGACCGAACATTATAAAGAACTCGGCGAGCTCTATGCCCACTTCGGGTTTTATGACCAGGCCCTGCGCATCCTGAGAAACGGCATCCTCAACAATACCGGCGATTCCGTCCTCGAGATGACCTTGGCGGATATCCTCATGGAACAGGGCGAATACCTGGAAGCCGCCGCGCACTATGAACAGGCGTCCAAGACTGTCGATCTCAGAGAGGAGTCCAAATTGCGCGCGCTTCCCGCCTACCTCGGTGCCGGAAAGGCCTTCTACGCCCTCGCCCGTCATAGCCAGCGCGAAGGACAGCACAAACTCGCGCGCGATCAATACATCGCGGCGCGCGACTGGCTCATGCAGTACATCGAGTCCGCCATCACCGAAGAACTCAAGCTGCATCGCGCCACCGCCGTGCAGCACGTCAAGGAGATCGAAGACCTGCTCTCCGAATACAGCGAAACAATATAACGGCGGCACTCCATAGACCGGGGCCCCTCGTCGGCATGCCCCGCAGAAATCCCCAAAGGAAGTGATTCATGACCGAATTTGTCACCCAGTTCGATATCGCCCTGCCCTCACAAAAAGTCCTCGCCGTGGCGTTCAGCCCCGATGGGACGCGGATCGCCGCAGGCGACCGGGACGGGGTCATCCACATCATCGATCCCGAAAACGGCGCGGTCCTGCGCAAACTCAAACAGCACGTCGAATTCGTCTATGCCCTGGCCTTCGATCCGGATTCCGGGCACCTCGTCTCGGGCGGAAAGGACAAAAGTTTACGCGAGTGGGACATCGAATCGGGCACGTTCCTTCGGGATTATACCGGCATTTTTCAGGGCGGCGCCGCTGCCCGCACTATGGCCGCCCAAACCTGCCGTCAGACTTCCAACGGGCACACCATGACCGTGCTTTCGATCGCATGCGCGGAACGCGGTCTCATGGCAACCTCCGGACAAGACCGCCGCGTCAAACTCTGGAAAAATGGAAACGCCGTGCGCACCTACGACTGGCATTCCGAACCCGTCCCTTGCGTGCGTTTTCAGCCCGGCACGGACATCCTTTTCTCCGCCTCCAAAGACCGAACCGTCCGTTCCTGGAACGAGGAAACCGGCGCCGTCATCCACAAGTACACCGGTCACGACACGGGCATCGTCGGGCTCGAGTTCGTCGACGAAAACACCTTCCTCTCGGTCGATGCGTCCGGTCAGGTCTATGCCTGGCTCGTCGACGACGAAAAACCCGCACGCGCCCTCTATCTCGCCCCGCGCCGACTCTCCTGCGCCCGCAAAATGCCCGGCCGGGACGTCCTCGTCGTGGGCAGCGAGGATGGCGCTCTCGAGGCCGTCGATATTCAAAAAGGCACGGAATTGGCCGGCATTCGACTCCATACAAGCCAGGTGCGCTGCATCGATGTCGATGCCAGAGGACGCATCGCGTCATGCGACAACTCCGGACACGTCTGCCTTTCGACGATTCGCTGATCCGCTCAAAACCTGGCGTTTTTCTTTTTTTGTGCGGGGGAGAGCCCCCTACGCGGCTATTTCGCCGAGTGGGCATGCCCCCTCGGCGAAATACGCCGCTACCCCCCGAGCCCCCTCCCCCCAGCCCCCTCCCTGCAGGGCGGGGGAGGGAGGTTTTTTTCCTGCCGGTACGCCGTGATTTGCGGATTGTGTTAAAATCGCATGTTTCGTCTGGCAATAAAATAAAAGCGCGGACGTATTGAGGCTTGGCCGAAATAGGCCGCGCGCGCGGGGCGTATCGGCCGCAGGCAGATAGCCCGCGCTCCCACGACAAACTCCCCAAAATCGCACAGGAGTTTTTATGACCACACAGAAAAGGCGCATCGGAATTCTGGGCGTTCTGGCCGCGGCAGCCATGATTCCCGCCTGCCACCAGGAAGCGACGACGCAAACGGCGGCACAGCAGGACGGGCGCAAGTTGCAAAGACAGGAATTGCACACCAGAGGGCTCGATCTGCAGGAAATCGACATCAATCAGGATGGACAGGTCGACCAACGCGTGTATACCAAATCCGGTGTTATTCAGGTTGCCGAACGTGACTTTAACTTCGACGGAAAGGTCGATATGGTCGAATTTTATGAAAACGGCGTGCATTCTCGGGATGAAATTGATCTCGATTATGACGGCATCGTCGATCTGGTCGTCGTGTACGAAAACGGCAGGATCGTGCGCAAGGAATACGCCATCGACTTTGAAGGCAACCGGCACGGCGTCCAGCTTTTTGACGCGCAGGGACGCCGGTACGAAATTCAGCGCGACACCGACGGCGATGGCACGATGGATACGATTGAGACCTATGCCGAAGGCGATGCACAACCCCAACGGATACAAAAGGTATCCAAACCCACATCAACACCATGACAGAGACCTCTCGCAGTTGTTTTTACGCCATGCAGAACATTTTTGTGGCGTCGGATTTTCTCCCCTACGCGACGCAGGCCCTCAACATTGCGCACGATTTGGCGCAACGGGCGAGTGCCTCCCTGACGTGTTTTCATGTGCTCGAAAAGTTTCCGACGATCATGCGCGACATCGTGTTTCCCTATGCCGCAATGGGCGGGGATGAAGTCGACATTCTCAACGAAATCCGCATGGGGACGGCGGATCGCGGGGCGCGTTATCTCGAGGCGACGCTTGGGGAGAATGCCTCCCACGCGCGGCTCAGGGTGGATTTTGCGCGCGATTCAATGGCCAAATCGATATTGCATGCCGCTTCGGATACGAACGCCGACCTGATGTTTTGCGGGGCATACGGGACCAAACCGCACACGACGGGGATCATCGGCAGCATGGCGGCCACGTTTGTCGCCTATACGCGGATTCCGCTCTATCTCATCAAGGATCCGACGCAACACGCGCCCCATCGCAGGATTCTCGTGGCGTTTCTCGAACCCTCGCTCTCTCCCCAGCTTCTGGCCTGGGCGGTGTCGTTCGCCATGCACTACGAGGAATGTGACGTCGAAATCGTGACGCCGATTCCGGATCTGCTTCGCAACGACCCGTACGGGGATTATCAGGGCTTTGCGCCGACCGAACGACAGATCGCACAGGCCACGGAGCGTATCACGCAACGTGCCAAACAGGCCGTCCAGTCGCTCAGCGTGCCATTTTCACGTGAACCCCACGCGCTGAAGTTGTCGTTTAGACAGCATGCGCCGTTGCAGGCTCCCGCGACGGCCATCCTCAAGACGGCCGACGCCATCGGTGCCGATCTCATCGTGATCCCGTCGTCCCAGCCCAACCTCGAAAGCGATAATCCGTTGCGCGGTATCGCACGCACCGTCACCGAATACGCCAATCAGAACTGCCTCGTCATCCCGTCGGCATTTTTGAAATGAGTTTTTTTTTGTGGGGGGACCAGTCCCCCCCCCCCCCGAAATGCGCCCTAATGGGCGCATTTCATGAGGTGATGAGGCTTGGGGCGTGGTGGAGGTGGAGCCTTTTTTGTAGGGCTTGGTGAAGCTTGGTGGGGCTTTTTGTTTTTTGCCTGGTCTTTTTGTGGGTGTTTGAGTGGGGCTTTTTTTTTATGAAGCATGCTCCCCTCTCCCC
>CAMCLY010000078.1 GCA_945875805.1 uncultured Myxococcales bacterium
TAACGACGTGAAAAGCCTTGTGCTTCTCATTCTCGCTTCCGCAAATGGTTTTACCATCAATTGCAACGACGCAACGTTTCTCATGCTCTATCCCAAGCCATTCATTCAAGCATGACGCAAGCGCTTTAGGGAATTTTTAAATGCTGTAGCCCTGCAACAAGGCCACATCACCTCAAAATGGCTGAATTTTGCTTCATGACACGCCCTCCCCTTTAAGATCGCCCAAAGTCTTCCCGAAATCTCGTGGGTCTCCAGCCCTCGATTTATGGCGGCAGACGGTTGTTTTTCTTTGGGCTGGTTCGTGGGTGAACGCTGAAAAAAGAAGCGCCCCCAGCAATCAGGGGGGCGCTTCAGGAGGTTATTCAGGACATTTGGCCCAGTCTATGAAGCCGTCTGGGCATACTTCGTCGGATTTGTTGTTTTCTAATGCTGGATAAAATGGTTCAAGGGGACAAAAATTGATGCACCCCAACGAGGGGTTGTTCCATATTATTGGGGCGTTTCGCATGTCCAGTGTGTTAGAAAACAATAGCGAGGAAAGAACTGGATTGTTTTTAATATAGAGTGCTCCAAATTTCTCAACGCCCGATAAATCTAATGTGGATATGCCTGTCATTTGAATGTCTAGGTTCAGTTCGTCGTGAAATTCAGGCAGTATAAACTCATGAATGCCTTCACCTCGGATGTTAAAGTACATCTCTTTTGAAACATATTTTAACGATGGAAAGCGAAGTTCTTTTCCGATGCGTGCTTTAAAAACGGAATAGCTTTCATCTTTTCCAATAGATTCGAGTTTTGGCCATGATACGTTGACCTCTTCATTCAGATATACGAATTCGTTATTCTGAACATATGCGGTTCCAAGATAGATCCACTCCACAATGGTTTTGAGATTATCGAGAGTGATATCACAACCACGTTTGGGTGAAATGAAGAGCCTGCCTACGGATTCCAATGCAGGTAAGTTTAAGCCTCGTTCGTCGACTGTGACTCTGAGATCGTTTTTGACGTTCTGGAGCTTGGGCATGTTGAGATAGAGTGCGCCGGCATTTTCAGACGCAGGGTGTTCGCCATTGCTGGTTATCTGACTGTCGATATTATTATAGATAGATTTTGCGGATACCAAGTTTGGCGCATTCAGTGTGATGTCGATTTCGGAGCTATAATCATTTCCTAAAATTCCCCCTGCGTTAATGGTTCCTACGTTAAAGGCGTTGGGGAGATCCACGGTGATAGGGAGCTCAGGGTTGGGGCTTTCGCCTGTTTTTTCAAAAATAATATTCACGTTTGAGCTGTCCATGATGGTGGAACCAAGGTCGATATGCGTATCGTTGATTTTGTCTAAATCGATGGTCAGTGAAGAGGTGATGCAACGCACATCTTTGACCGTAGCGGGATCGTAGTCGTAGTGTTCTATACATGGCACGCAAAGATTTTCGATACACATACCGGGGATGGTTGTGTCACCATCGGCAAAAATGTCTTTGCACTCCTGATTTGAAGCACACGACACCATGGGATCGGCCTTCTCATCGCCATCTGAGCATCCCCCTAGTGAAAATGCCATCGCCATGGCGGCAAAGAGAACCCAAGCGTTCATTTTCAGTCTTAAATTGTTCATTACAGCACTCCTTACAAGAAAACGAAAGCCTTCATGGACTTTCTTATAAAAAAGAAAGCGGGATAAAACATTTATCCCATGGGGAGTGTCAGTATGCGATAACCTTGCCAGTTTTGAGGTTGGTATAAATGGCAATAAAATGATAATAAAATGATATATAGAAAGAACTCAGAATGTATAAATTGCGTGATGGTATGTATTGGCGAGGAAAAAAAGCGGCGCGTATCGCCCGGAGGGGGATAGCGCCGCGCGCGGGGCGTATCGCGTCCGGAGGCGCGATAGCCCGCGCCCAGTCCAGAAAAGTGATGAGGACAGGGCGTGGTGAGAAAGTATTCGTTAACAGCCGGTGAGGACGATGTATTGAGAAGAGATCAGGGCGTTATCGTCTTCGTTGCATTCTTCATAGGTGGGATGTGACGTGTTTGCCACATCATCGACCACGAAATAGGCTTTATATCCGGAGAGGTTTGAGAGCGTGGTTTCGGTGGGAGAGATTGTGTTATCGATGATTTCGTAAACCGTTTTTTGATCCCAGTCGAGGGTGGTGGATTTTTTGGCGTCGATATCGAGACCGTCGATGGATTTGGTACCGATATAATAGTTTTTCGTCTCGTCTTCGGAGGTGAGATAGAACGAAATTTGAATATCGGTGGTAATCTTTTTATCACCGAGGTTTGCGACGGTTGCCTTGAGGCCCAGGGACTTGGGAGAGGCTTTGCAGTTTGTTTTGTCTTCGACGAGCAGGCCGGGGACGAAGTTTGGCTGATTGTAGAAGCCTTCGGGGGGGACGTTGGCGCGATAGTTGTTGAGGCGTTTGTTGAGCCAGTTGGCTTCTTCGTGTTTGGGAACGGTTCCGTCGTCGTTAATGTTTGTGACGTGATAGCTGTGCTGGTTCCATATTTTGCGCGAGGGTACCCATTTGCCGTAGGTATCTTCAAAAACGGTGACGCCGAATCTGGTGTGAATGCTGGAGTTATTTTCTTTGTTGCTGACGGCCACGATTTCGGTTTTGTCGTCGCCGTCGACGTCGACGATGAGGGGGTATTCGATGACGGTGCCTGAGCTCATGGGTGTTTTCCATAGTTCGGCGCCGTCGGAACCATTGTAGATGCGGAGATAGGTTTGATCGCGGTAGACGACTTCGGCTTTGCCGTCGGCCTCGAAGTCAAAGACGGAGGAACCCGTTCGGAAACTGGAGGCGTCGTTGGTGGTTTGTTTCCACAGGATATTGCCGGTTTTTCCGTCAAAGACGGCGTAGGAGGTTTTGCCTGCCACGCCGATGTCGGCCTGGCCGTCGCCATTGAAATCAGCGATGATGGGATTTCCGCCGCCGTTTCCTGGGTGGGCTTTTTCCCAGACTTTCTTTTGTGTCCATTTGCCGTCGGCGCCTTTGTAGGCTTTCCATACGCTTACGGAACCGCTTGAGGTTGTGCCTTTGACGCGGACTATTTCGGGGATGGCTTCGCCTGCCGTGCCGTCATCGGGGAGGAGGTCGGCGACGGCCTGATATCCCCAGCCTGCGGCTTTTCCGTCGTCGATTTTGTTGCATTGGGGATCAAAGATGTATTCGCTGATGATTTCGGCGGATCCGTCCTGATCGAGATCGGCGACGGCGGTGGAAAATCCATACCAATTGCTAAAGTATCCCAACGTGTATGTACAGGCGAATTCGCTGAGCTTGTTGCCTTTGATGATGCCCCATTTGGTGACGATTTCGGGGATACCGTCTTCGTCGATGTCGGCCACGGTGGGGTTGGCATTTGTATAATATCCGTTTGAAGCGTAGTAGTAATCATACGGCGTTTTTAAGAACTGTTTTTCTTGCCATGCATAGGTTTCGTCTTCGTTTTTGACGAGATTCATGAAGTACAGTCCCGTGGTCGTTGTGGAAGTCGAGCCGGAGGGGACGATGACCTCGATCTGTCCGTCGTTGTCGACGTCTGCGGCGGCGATGTCGTTGAGCCGGTTAAACACGGCCTTGGCGGATTTGGCGATGAGAGTTCCGTCAGTTCCGGAGAGTGCATACAAAGAGGCGGACGATTTGCCAGCTAAGGAATCGACGAAGACGACTTCGGGGATGCCATCTCCGGTGAGGTCGATGACGACGGGAGGGGTGATGCACTCGGTTTCGTAGTGCCATTTGATTTTTGGCAGGATGGTGTCGAACGTGGGGATGGTGAAACAGGCGTTGGGATCGCTGGCGACTGGCACGCAGTGGCCGGTTTCTTGGCCGTCGGGGATGTCGCATTTGTCCCAGGTGGTGCATTCTGTGTCTTTGGTGCATTCGTTACCCGGGGTGATGCAGGTTCCGGAGGTGGTACAGATTTCGGTGCCGATGCAGCATTGTTCCCGTGAATAATCGAATCCTGGGGCGGAGCAGAGGGTACCTTCGGTACAGGTTTTATGGCAGAGCCCGTCTTCGCCGCATGTGCCGTCGATGCAGTTTGTGTCGGAGCAAACCTGGCAGAAGCCGTAGCTCGGGGATTCGGGATCGAGGTCGCAGACGCCGTTTCGACAATAGTAGGTGTTGTTGTCGCATGGTTCGCATGTTTCTCGGACGTCGTCGCAGACTTTTATACAGTTGATGGCGCCGGCGTCGTCGGCGATGTCGACGCATGGTTCGCATTTGCCGTTGTGTTCGTTGCAGACGAGGTCGCAGTTTTTGGTGTCGCCGGAGGTGGCGCAGGCGGTACACACGCCTTCGAAGCAGATGCCGCGTTCGACGGAGGCGCAGTCGCTATCATTTTGGCACGGTTCACATTTTCCGGTGGTTTCGTTGCAGACGCCGCCGATGCAGTTTGTGGAGATGTCGCATTTTTCGCATTTGTGGACGCCGGTATCGGAATTGTCGGTGCACTGTCCGCTGGCGGCGGCGGCTTCATCGCAACAGATGGCTTTCTGGGGATCGGTGCATTGGGTGTCATCGGTGCGGCTGTCACATTCGACGCAATGGAACTGGTTGTTGCAGACGCTTCCGTCGCCGCAGTCTTCGGAGGTGAGGCATTCGACGCAACTGCCGGCGATTCCGGCTGTGGTGTTGGTGGGCAGGCAGAACGGCTTGGCGCTGTCTTTTTTGGCGCACTGTGCGTTGCCAATTTCGGGTTCGTCGGCATTGCAGGCCACACAGCGGTATGCGTTTTCGCTGGAGGTGTCGAGGTTGCAGATTGGGGTTGCGGGCGAGGCGGCGCACTGGGTTTTGACGGCGTCGTCGTCGCATTCGACGCAGGTGTTCTGGATGGCTTCGGCGGCGCGGCTGTCGGCACAGACCTGGGTGAGGATGCCGTCTTTTTCGATGTTCAGGCATGTGTCGTCGATGCCGGTGTCATTTTCATCGGCATTGGGAATGCACTCGACGCAGGTGTGAGCGTCTTTTGAGGGGGTGGCGGCGCAGTATGGGCGTGGTGTGTCATTGTCGGAGGTGCGGCCTTCGCAGTCGGGCGATGGATCGAGCGGATTTTCACCGGGATTGCATTCGACGCACCGGTTTGCGGCCGACGGTTGATCATCTATGGCACACACGGGTTTTGAGGCTTCTGTACAATGGGTCGATTGGGTTTCTGGGGTACAGGCGACGCAGGCATGGGCATTGACCCCATCGAGCGCGCAGACGGGATAGGCGGGATCGAGGCATTCGCTGTCATTGGCGCATCCCAGACACACGTGGGTTTCGACATCGCAACGGCCGGAGGCGCATTCTGAATTGTCATTGCAACCACGGCACTGATGGGTGTCGGTATCGCAGACGGAGTTTTCAGGCGTTGTACAGTCGTCGTTGTTCATACATCCGACGCATTGCAGGGTTTCCGGGTTGCAGACGCCGTCTGTACAGTCGTCGTTGTTCATACATCCGACGCACTGCCGGGTTTCCGGGTTGCAGACGCCGTCTGTACAGTCGTCGTTGTTCATACATTCGACGCATTGCAGGGTTTCCGGGTTACAGATGCCGTGGGTGCAGTCGTCGTTGTTCATACATTCGACGCATTGCAGGGTTTCTGGATTACAGATGCCGTGGTTGCATTCGACGTTGTCACAGGATTCCGGTTTCTGTGAAGTGCCGCTGGCATCGTCACTGCATGATGCCAGCGTGAACGATGCCAGTGTCAAAAGAAACACAGACTTCTTTGAAATCATCGTACTCTCCTTTTTTGTAGAATGGATTGTAAACATGTCGACAATCATCACAGGCATGTTTGCAATGTTCTCAGATGTGTTGAAGGCGAAAATATCTATATATTTTCGCCTTCAAATATTATACATAAATTCCATTGCAAGTAAACCCAAATACACCCATGCATGCGTTGTGTTGTATTAATACATGGGTGTGGTGTGACCTTAAACAAAAAAAAGCGGCGCGTATCGCCCGGAGGGGGATAGCGCCGCGCGCGGGGCGTATCGCGTCCGGAGGCGCGATAGCCCGCGCCCACGAGGCGAGGAAATCAAGTATTTATGTGGCTTTGTGTGTCGATGTGGAGGACCTGGATGGGGTGAGGGGCTCGGCGAACGGAGAGGATTTGGGAGGGATGGAGGTCGAAGCGTGTGAGGCCGCCGTCGAGGAAAACGCGGTGGTTTGCGGCGCATGGTTCGAGGGTGGGCGGGCAGTCGGGGGAGAAGGTGGCGGTGCGCAAGGGGGGCGTGGCGGAGGATCGGCAGAGTTCGCGGACACAGAGCAGGCCCAGGGGGGAAGCGGCGGGGAGTGGGGGGGCGCCGGCGGCGGCGGTGGCGGCGTGGGATCCGCTCGGGGTGGCGATCCATACGCCCGACGAACACTGGGTTTGCGAGGCGTCGCGGAGGGTGATGCGGTATCGCGAGGCGCGGGCGGGACAGGCATGGGCCATGAGGAGATCGTTGAGAAACGGGGGGCCTGAGGGGATGCCGTCGATGAGGCATTCAAAGCGCATGAGGGGGTGGCGGGGGAGGCCGGGGATGGCGTCGGCCAGCTCGGGGGAGAGTGCGTCGGCATCGAGGGTACAGAGGTAGCCGACGCTGCGATCGGGGAAGAGGCGAATGCCGCAGATCGGCGTGTCGGTGAGGTATTGCGCGGCATCGAGGAGGGTGCCGTCGCCGCCTGCCGTGAGGACGAGGTCGAACTCGTCGAGGCGCGGGGTGAGCCGGGCGCGGGGAATGCACGTGGCGCCGGGAAAGAGGCGCGTCAGGCGGGCCAGGGCGTCGCGGAAGGCCGCAGGGGAGGCACCGTGTTCGTGACGGTCTGGAAAGACAAGGGCCAGGCGAGGATCATTCGACATCGAGGTGTTTCTCCTGGCGGAGGCGGCCGACGTTGGCGTGCGAGGCGCGTTTGCATGCCGAAATGCTGAAATCGGCGGGAAGATGGGGCTTGAGGCAGGGCGGGATGTCTTCCTTGCGGCTCCGCAGATAGTCCCGGATGATGAGCAGGGCGGCGTCCTGCGGCGAGAAGGGTGCCTCGGTCGTCATGTATTCAAACAGGAGGGCGACCCAGCGCGTCTGCGAAATGCCCTGGGTGGCGAGGGTGTGCGCATAAATCCACTGCGTGAGGTGCATGAAGCGCGCAAAAAAATCGTCGTGGCAGAGGGCTTCGATGGTGAGGGGGAAGTTGGCGTTGTTGACGAGGGTGTCGTAAAACCGCGCAAAGCGCTTGAAACGCGTGAGTTCGACAAAACTCATGGTGGGGGTCTGGAGGATTTCGTAGGGCGGTTCGGAGGCGAACACGAGGCCCCATCGTTCGGCCTGGTCGTCGAGGGGCGAACCTTTGAGGCGCTTGAGGATGCCGAGCTGTATCTCCTGCACGCCCGACGTTCTGAGCCTTTCAAACCCTCGTGCAAACTCGTCGAACGACTCGCCGGGCAGTCCGGCGATGAGATCGGCGTGGATGTGGACGTGGGTGTGTGTGCGAAGTTTGTGGAGGTTGTGGAGGAGGCGTTCGGCGTCGAGCTGGCGCGCGATATTTTGGGCGACATGCGGTGTGAGCGTCTGGACGCCGAACTCGATTTGGATGGCGCCGGGGGGGAATTGGGCCATGGCGTCGAGCAGGGCGTCGGGGATTTCGTGCGGCACCATCTCGAAGTGGAGCGCCACGCGGTCACGGTATGGGGCAAAGAACTCGAGGATTTTGAGGGCTCTCTGGAGCGAGGCGTTGAGCGTGCGATCGAGGAATTTGAATGATCGTGCGCCCCGGTCGAGGAGTTTTTGAAACGCCGCAAAGAGTCGGTCGAGATCGAAGTAACGCAGGGGTTTGTCGCTGGAACTGAGGCAGAAGGCGCAGCGATAGGGACACCCGCGCCCGGTCTCGACGTAGAGGATTCGGTGCGCCAGATCTTCGTCGGTGTATTCGTCGTAAGGGAGGGCGAGGGCGGCCATGTCGGGCTTGGGGGCAACGAGAACTTTTTGGCCGAGAAGGGGGGCCAGTTCGGGAAACTCGCGTTTGGCCGCGTCTTGCGAATCGATCACGGACCGGCAGAGGGCGGCCACCGCGCGCTCTCCCTCGCCCACGATGAGGACGTCCGCGCACGCAAACAGGGGATCGCCGAGACGGCGTTCGGGGCGAGCGATTTCGGGTCCGCCGGCGAAGAGCACGATCTCGGGATGGGTGGACTTGAGGGTTTCGGCGAGGGTACGCATAAACGGCAGGGACCAGAGGTAGACGCTCAGCCCGACGATGCGCGGGGAACGCGCGAGGATGTCGTAAGCGGCCTCGACGGGGTCGTTTTGCAACGTCCATTCGACCGTGGCGCACTGCGCGCGCAAATCGGTCGGCAGATTGGCACGCAACGTTTTGAGCGCAAACGCGGAGTGGGAGTAACGCGCATTGCAGGCGACGAGGACGATCGGGGTGTTCATGGTGGAATCGGAGTCCTTGAAAAAACAGAAAAAACAAGAAAAAAGCCGCAATCTGCGCCTGCGGTGGGGCAGAGAACCGGCGAAGAATCTCGAACGGGCGTTTGGGACGCGTCCCGGAATGTGGTATCGTAGGGCGGCGCGCATGGCGGCGCTTTTAGCGCAGTTTTGTGTCGAAAAAAAAGGGCGAAGCGTACTCGGACTGTGGACGGACAGCCGTGGTACACGGTGCGGCCCGCGATTTGGTCAGGGAGATGGGATGCGACAGGGAATATGGATTTGGACGATTTTGATGCTGGGGTGCGCCACCGCAGAACACCGTGAACCCGCCAAGAACGCGCCCGCCGTCGTGCGTGAAAATACCCGGTTTGACAACGACGCGTTTCGCGTCCAGGTCTCCGATATGAACCACGACGGGGCCCCCGACGTCTGGAAATATTACGCCGAAAAATCGACCCTGGACGGCCCCCAGGAGTTCTCGCTCGTGCGCAAAGAACTCGACCTCAATTTCGACGGTCGTATTGACCGCGTCATGTACTACAATTCCCGCGAAAATTTGTCGCGCGAGGAAGTCGACGCCGATTTTGATGGCTTCATCGATCGCGTCCAGTATTACGATCGCGCCATCCTCGTCAAAAGCGAGATTTGCAGTGCCGAGTGTTGCCGCTCGCCCATCGACGCGCCCGAAAAATCGTCCCGAACGCCCAATCGCGTCCTGTTTTTTTCAAAGGGCGTCCTGACGCGCGAAGAGGTCGATTCCCAGTGCCGCGGCCGCGTGGAGAGCATATCCATCTTCAATAATAAAAAGGAACTCATCCAGACGGGATACGATACGAATGGTGACGAATCCATTGATAGTTGGGTGAAATATTGACGTTTTCTTGTTTTTGCGTGGGGGGAATGCCCCCCAACGCGTCTATTTCGGCTCCGCCTCAATACGCCGCGTCCCCCCGCGCGTCTATTTCGGCTTCGCCTCAATACGCCGCGCCTTTTTCGGGGTGTCACCTCGACTTCCATTTGCCGCGTGAGGCGTCAAAATAAACCTGATATTTGTTTGGGATGACGGGATGCGTCTTTTGCACGGTCCCGAACTCACCGCCCCTGAATATTTGCAAGGAGGAATCCATGAAAAAATCGCTCTGGTGCGTAGCGCTGTGCAGTGTCGTTTTTGGATATGGCTGTTCGGACGACTCTACCGTGGCTCCGCCGCTGGACGTCGGTGCGGAATGTGGCAACGGAGAGGTGGAGGCCGGCGAAGTCTGTGATGATGGCAACGCCGAGTCCGGCGACGGCTGTACTTCGACCTGTACGGCCGTCGAGGAAGGGTATCGTTGTCCCACGCCGGGTGTGGCGTGCGTGCGCTATGACGTCTCGTCCTGTGGTGACGGCGTGCTCAATGACGGCGAGGCATGTGACGACGGCAATGCCGAGTCCGGCGACGGCTGTACCGCCGACTGCAGCCGTGTCGAGGAAGGCTTTACCTGTGACACCCCGGGATCTGCGTGTACGCCCATTTCCGAAGAGAAGCCGTTGTGTGGCAACGGCGCGCTCGATGACGGCGAGGCATGTGACGACGGCAACGCCGAATCCGGCGACGGGTGTGCCGCCGACTGCAGCCGTGTCGAAGAAGGCTATCGTTGTCCCTCGCCGGGCACGGCATGTATCCTCATGTCCTGCGGCAACGGCATCGTCGATCCGGGCGAGCAGTGCGACGAAGGCGAGTGGAACGTCGAATACGGTGCATTTTCGGGCATGTGCAGCATTTGGTGTGACACGGCGCACTATTGCGGTGACGGGCTTTGGGATGACATCGATCGCGCGCATGGGGAGGCATGTGACGACGGGGGGGATACCAGCGATCAGTACGACGGATGTACCGCCCAGTGTACGCGCACCGGCGTCAAATATTGTGGCGACAGTCTGCGAACCCACGACGAACTTTGTGACGACGGAAACGCCGTCTCGGGGGACGGATGCAGCGATACGTGTCAGATCGAGCCTGGATTTTATTGTCCCGAACTCGGCAAGCCCTGCATTGCCATCGAAAATCCCAACAAAAATTGTGGCAACGGCGAACTCGACGAGGGCGAGACGTGCGACGATGGCAACACCGATTCTGGCGATGGATGCTCCGTCGCGTGCCAAATCGAGTCCGGATATATTTGTCCGGAGGGCCGTGATTGTCGCAAAACCGTGTGTGGTGACGGCATCATCGAAGGGATGGAGAGCTGTGAAGACGGCAACACCGATTCTGGGGATGGCTGTTCGTCGTCCTGTCAGTTGGAGTCCGGTTGGGTTTGTGATGATGCGCGGTGCTATGCGCGCGCATGCGGCGACGGCATCGTCGCCGGTGACGAAACGTGCGACGACGGCAACACGACTTCCGGAGACGGATGCAATATGTATTGTCAGCGCGAGTCCGGGTATGCCTGTCCCGAATCCGGTGGTGCATGTCACCTTAGTGTCTGTGGTGACGGCATCGTCGAGGGCGACGAAACGTGCGACGAGGGCGAAAACAAGACAGCCGGCTGTATTGCCTGTGTCATTCAGCCCGGTTGGGAATGCCTGATCGCCAATACGGCATGTACGCAGACGGCAGTGTGTGGAAACGGAAAGCTCGAAGGGGCCGAAACCTGCGATGAGGGTGAACACAAAACCCCGGGGTGCAGTGATTTGTGCGTCGCACAGCCCGGTTATCGCTGCCCCACTCCGGGCGAAGCCTGTATCAAGGGCACATGCGGCGACGGTTCCCTCGATGTCGGCGAGGAGTGTGACGACGGAAATATGCTCGCCGGTGACGGGTGCGATCCTTTCTGCAAACGAGAATCGATTTTCCAGTGCAACGTCAGCGGCGAGTGTCACCCCATTTGTGGCGATGGGATTACCGTGTGGGAGGCCGGTGAGGAATGTGACGACGGAAATCGCGTGTCGGGGGATGGGTGCTCTTCCATTTGTACGATCGAAGACGGATTTGTCTGTACCAAGTATTCCAACGATTATCCGGATACGGTGCAGCTTCCCGTGACCTATCGGGATTTTCGCGGGTACAGTTCCAACACGTGTACATCCATGAGTGGCCCGGTCGATGGGTGCATCGATGATTCCATTCGGGCTACGTATGGCAACAACTTTGTGGCCCGTCATGGACACCCTGATTTTGAAAACGTCAATGCCAACGAAAAGAATATCGTCAAGGCACAACTCGGTGCCGACGGTCTTCCCGAGTTCAACAAGGCGCCCAACACAAGGATTACCGCTGCCTCTTTCCAGATGTGGTACCGCGATTTTCCTGGGATCAACAAAACGTTCAAAGAACATCTGACGCTCAAGCTCGCCGATGCTTCTCAGGGGCGATATTATTTTGACTCTACGGCATTTTTCCCGCTCACCGGGCGCGGGTATGGCAATTTCCAAGGGTACTCGAACAACTTCCACTTTACGTCCCACATTCAAACGTATTTTAAGTACAACGGCAAGTCTGCGCAGCTCGACTTCCGCGGCGACGATGATGTGTGGGTGTTTGTCAATGGCGTGCGCGCCATTGACCTGGGCGGTTGTCATAGCGCCGAAAGTGCCAGTTTTACGATTCAGGCCATGGACAATGCCGAAACGGGCAAAAAATACGACCCGACGTTCCATCTCTATGAAGGCGGCATTTATCCCATCAGCTTCTTCCATGCCGAACGCCATACCGGCGCCTCCAATTTCCGTCTTACGATGACGGGGTTTGTCAACATGGGCACGAGTTCCTGTGCGGCAATTTGTGGCGACGGTCTCGTGCGCGGCGATGAAGAATGCGATCTGGGTCTTCCCGAAGAGGAGGCAGCCAAACAGGGTTGCGTCCAGTGCAAGAAAGTGCCCGTCTGCGGTAACGGCATCATCGAAGGCACCGAGCAATGCGACACGGCCGAAAGTTGGTGTTCCAACTGCATGCTCGCCAACGGTTCTTGCGGAAATGGCGTCGTCGACGAACACGAACAGTGCGATCTCGGAGCCCAGAACGGGCTCCCCGGCGAGCCCTGCTTGATCAACTGCCGCTTGGCGGGATGTGGAAACGACATCGTCGAGGATGGCGAGGAATGTGACGATGGGCCTGAGGGCAGTGATAACTGCTCAAGTTCGTGCAAAAAGCCGTATTGTGGCGATGGCATTGTCCAGGGTTGGCTTGGTGAAGTCTGCGACGATGGCGTCAACGACGGAGCGTACGGCGGCTGTGGACTTGGGTGTTCTTACTTCGTCCCGCGTTGTGGTGACGCCGTGGTCGATGCTATGAATGGGGAAACCTGCGACGACGGCATCAATTCTGGAGCTTATGGCACCTGTACGTCCGATTGTCAGAAAGCCCCGCATTGCGGCGACGGCATCCTGCAGCCCGAGTACGAACAGTGCGACGATGGTGAACTCAACGGAACAGAGGGCACGATGTGTTCTAAGTACTGCAAATACGTCGTGAACTAGTTTTTTTTTGTGGGGGGACGAAGTCCCCCCACACCCCCCGAAATGCGAAAAGGGCACATGGCTACGCCATGCGCCCTTTTCGCATTTCATGAGGTGGTGAGGCTTGGGGCATTGTGGTTGGCAAGAGGCTTTTGGTGGGTTTTGGTGAGGGCTTTTTGTTTTTTATGAAGCATGCTCCCCTCTCCCCAT
>CAMCLY010000079.1 GCA_945875805.1 uncultured Myxococcales bacterium
CCCCCGGGCGCGGGGCGGCGGCCGCCCCCCCCCCCCCCCCCCCCCCCAACCCCCGGGGGGCCCCCGGGGGGCGGGTGGGGGCGGGGTGGGGAACAGGTAACGCATGGAAATTGAGTATTTATGCGGGTTTGAAATGACTCTCTAAAATTTTCCAGAATTAGCTTGCGCGATGTAGGTATTCCCACTATAGAGGCGCTGCGTCGGGCGAGAAAGACGCCTTGACATCGATGTGACGCGCTTTTTTTGTGGCACGGGTTGTCTGTAAAAAAAGACGAAGGCGCGACATGGTGGTTCTAAACTCCATTCTCAGGAGACTTGGATATGGAAAATAGGGAACGAAAAATCGTCGATAGTGTGGAAAGCCTTGAGGCGGCGCTTTTGCGCGTCCGTGAGGCGGAGAAAGCGTTTGCCAGATTTACGCAGGAACAGGTGGATGCGATCTTTTTTGCGGCGGCCTCGGCGGCGAACAAAGCGCGGATCCCATTGGCCAAACATGCGGTCGAAGAGACGGGCATGGGCGTGGTGGAAGATAAGGTCATCAAAAATAACTATGCGGCGGAATATATCTATAATGCGTATAAGCACACGAAGACGTGCGGTGTGATCGAAGAGGACACGTCGTTTGGCATTCGTCGAGTGGCGGAACCGATTGGGGTGGTGGCGGCGGTCATTCCGACGACGAACCCGACGTCGACGGCGATATTTAAGTGTCTTCTTGCGCTAAAGACGCGCAACGCGATTGTGATCAGCCCGCATCCGCGCGCGAAGAAATGCACGATAGAGGCGGCCCAGATCGTCCTTGATGCGGCGGTCAAGGCGGGCGCGCCCGAAGGAATCATTGAGTGGATCGACGTGCCGAGTCTTGAGATGACGAATCTTTTGATGAAAGAGGCGGACATCATTCTTGCGACGGGCGGCCCTGGGATGGTCAAAGCGGCGTATTCGTCAGGCAAACCGGCCCTTGGTGTGGGCGCGGGCAACACGCCGGCGATCATCGACAAATCGGCCAATATTGTGCTCGCGGTCAACTCGATCATACATTCCAAGACGTTTGACAATGGAATGATTTGCGCGTCCGAGCAGTCCGTCATCGTCCACCGCGATGTATATGACGAAGTCCGCCGCGAGTTTGCGTATCGCGGATGCTATTTTCTCTCACCCGAGGAGACCGAAAAAGTCCGCAAGACGATCATCATCAATGGTTCTTTGAACGCCAAGATCGTGGGTCAGCCGGCGGCGAAGATTGCCGAGCTGGCGTGTGTCGACGTGCCGGCCGGGACGAAGATTCTGATTGGCGAGGTCGAATCGGTGGCGCTGAGCGAAGAGTTCGCGCACGAAAAGCTGTCGCCGGTTCTTGCGATGTACAAGGCCGAAGATATCGAGGATGCGTTTGGCAAGGCCGAACATCTCATTGCGGATGGTGGTTATGGCCACACGTCGTCGATTTATCTCGACGTGTCGACACAGCAGGCGATTCTCGACGAGTTCCAGTCGCGCATGAAGACGTGCCGTGTGTTGGTGAACACGCCGTCCTCGCAGGGCGGGATTGGCGATTTGTACAATTTCAAACTCGCGCCATCCCTCACGCTTGGGTGTGGATCGTGGGGCGGCAACAGCGTCAGCGAGAATGTCGGCGTCAAACATCTTATCAACATCAAGACCGTGGCGGAGCGAAGAGAAAATATGTTGTGGTTCAGAGCGCCTCAGAAAGTCTACATCAAGAAAGGCTGTCTCCCGGTGGCCCTTGACGAGCTCAAGAACGTCATGGGTAAAAAGCGCGCGTTTATCGTGACGGACAGCTTTTTGTATAAAAATGGTTATACCAAACCGATTACGGACAAGCTGGACGAGATGGGGATTGTCCACGCGACGTTTTTTGACGTGGCTCCGGATCCGACGCTTGCGTGTGCCAAAGAAGGCACGGCGCAGTTGCGCGCGTTTGCCCCGGACACGATCATCGCGCTGGGCGGCGGTTCTGCCATGGATGCGGCCAAAATCATGTGGGTGATGTACGAGCATCCGGAAGTCGATTTTATGGACATGGCGATGCGTTTTATGGACATCCGCAAGCGCGTTTATACCTTCCCGAAGATGGGCGAGAAAGCGTATTTCATTGCGATTCCGACGTCAGCGGGTACGGGTTCGGAGGTGACGCCGTTTGCGGTCATCACGGACGAGCGCAACGGCATCAAGTATCCGCTTGCCGACTATGAGCTTCTGCCGAACATGGCGATCATCGACACGGACTTCCACATGAGCGCACCGCGCGGGCTGACGGCGGCCTCGGGTATCGACGCGGTCACGCATGCCCTCGAGGCCTATGCCTCGATCATGGCGACCGACTACACCGACGGCCTGGCCATCAAGGCGTTGCAGACGATTTTCAAATACCTGCCCCGGGCCTATGAAAATGGGCAGAACGACGTGGAGGCGCGCGAGAAGATGGCGAATGCCGCGACGATGGCCGGCATGGCGTTCGCGAACGCGTTCCTCGGCGTCTGTCACTCCATGGCCCACAAACTGGGCGCCTATCACCACATTGCGCATGGCGTGGCCAACGCCCTGATGATCGAAGAGGTTCTTCGTTTCAATGCGTCCGAGGCCCCTGCCAAAATGGGCACGTTCCCGCAGTACGATCGCCCCCACACGCTTTCCCGTTATGCCGAAATTGCCGACGCGCTTGGTCTCGGCGGCCGCGACGATCGCGAAAAGCTCGACAATCTCATCAAGGCAGTCCACGAACTCAAGGTGCGCGTGGGGATCAAGCCGACCATCCGCGATTACGGGGTGGACGAGAAAGTCTTCCTCGATCAGCTTGACGAAATGACGGAACAGGCGTTTGACGACCAGTGTACGGGAGCCAACCCGCGCTATCCCTTGATGCGGGAAATCAAACAGATGTATCTCAACGCCTATTATGGCGACAAGGTGTTCACCGAAGCCGAGATGCCGTCGGCGGAGTAGTTCTGGCGGGGGAAGTGTCCCCCCACGTCGCTATGGCGCGGCGTATTGAGGTCGTAGGCCGAGATAGCCGCGCCGGGCAAGGCGTATGCCGGGACACCGGCATAGCCGCCCACCCAGGGAGACCGGATGAAGCCCGGCCCACAAGGATTGCGTGGATAACCTGGCGCCATACGCGCCGCCCCCCTCTGGCGGGGAGTGCCCCGCAACCCCCTCGTCGAGACTCCGGTTTGCGTTTTCATCCTTATTTTTTACGATTATGAGGAGCGGATATGAATTTCGATAAAATCATTGCGGTTCGGACGAACAAGACCGTCTATCGGGACGGGGACAAGTGTCTGAAGATGTTTGGGGAAGATTATTCGAAGGCGGATGTGCTCAACGAGGCGCTCAACCAGGCGAGGGTCGAGGAGACGGGGTTGAATATTCCGAAAATTCTCGAGGTGACGAAGGTTGAGAACAAGTGGGTGATTGTTTCGGAATTTATTGAGGGCAAGACACTCGCGCGTCTTATCGAGGAGAATCCTGCGAAGAAGCTGGAGTATCTGGAACGGTTTGTGGGGTTGCAGCTGGAGGTTCAGTCGAAGAGCTGTCCTCAGCTCAACAAACTCAAGGACAAGATGAACCGCAAGATATCGCAGGCGGATTTGAGCGCGACGGTCCGTTACGATTTGCACACGCGGCTTGAGGCGATGCCCAAGCATACGAAGCTGTGCCACGGGGATTTCAACCCGTCGAACGTGCTGATTGCGGAGGACGGGACGGCGTACATTTTGGACTGGTCGCATGCGACGCAGGGGAATGGGGCGGCCGATGCGGCGCGCACCTACCTGAGGTTCTGGCTTGCGGGGGACATCGAGGGGGCCAAACAGTACCTCGAATTGTTCTGCGAGAAGAGCGGGACGGAGATGAAATACGTCCAGTCGTGGATGCCCATTGTGGCCGCATCACAGAGCGTCAAGGGCAACGCCAGGGAACGCGAATTCCTGCTTTCCTGGACGAACGTTGTCGATTTTGAATAAGGGAGAAGCCCATGAAAGTCACCATCTGTATTGGATCGTCGTGTCATCTCAAAGGGTCGCGCCAGGTCGTCGATCAGCTTCAGTATCTCGTGCGAGAGCACAATCTGGGCGACAAGGTCGAGCTTGGCGGCTGTTTTTGTATGGGCAAATGCCAGCAGGGCGTTTGCGTTTCCGTCGATGACACGGTTTTTTCGGTGTCGCCCGAAACGGTGGGCGAGTTTTTTGAGAAGGAAATTCTGGCCAAGGCCTAGGATTTTGAGTGTGACGGGCGGCCTCATGGCCGCCCTTGTTTGCCTGGGGGTGTGTGATGGAATGCCTGGCATTAAAAAGGTCGAATTGTAAGAATTGTTATAAATGTATTCGCCATTGTCCGGTCAAATCGATTCGATTTTCGGGGAACCAGGCGCATATCATTGGAAACGAGTGCATCCGTTGCGGGACGTGTTTTGTGGTCTGTCCTCAGGATGCGAAACAAATCATCGATGAGACCGAAAACGTGAAGGTGCTTTTGCAGAGCGGCGCCCCGGTCGTCGTCAGTCTGGCGCCGTCGTTCATTGCCAATTACGAGGGCGTCGGGATCGAGTCGATGCGCGAGGCGCTTAAGAAGTTGGGATTTTATGACGTCGAGGAAACCGCCATCGGGGCGACGATCGTCAAGAATGAATACGAGCGCATCGTGGATGAGGAAGACCGCGACATCGTCATCACGTCGTGTTGTCACTCCATCAATCTTTTGATTCAGAAGTATTTTCCTGCTGAACTGCCGTATCTGGCCAACGTATTGTCGCCGATGCAGGCGCACTGCAAGGATATTAAGAAGCGCATTCCCGGGGCCAAGACCGTGTTCATCGGTCCGTGTGTGTCCAAGCTGGACGAGGCGCATTATTACGAGGGGATCGTCGATGCCGTGCTGACGTTTGACGAGCTGACGGCCTGGCTCAAGTCGGCCGGGGTGACGCTCACCGCCGAGGTCAGGCCCAACGAAAAAAGCCGCGCGCGTTTTTTCCCGACGACCGGCGGCATCCTCAAGACGCTCTCGAAGCAGAATCCCAACTATACTTACATGGCGCTGGACGGTGTCGAAAACTGCATGACGGCGTTGCGCGACATCGAAAGCGGAAAAATTCACCGCTGTTTTATCGAGATGTCGGCGTGCATCGGCAGCTGTGTCGGCGGTCCCGTCATGGAGAAATACCACCGCGCGCCGGTGCGCGACTACATGGCTGTCGCCCGGTTTGCGGGCAAAGACGATTTTGACGTCGATCAGCCCGATATGCTCAGCCTCAAGAAGACGTTCTCGCCCATCGAACACAAGGCCACGATGCCCACCGAGGCCGAAATCGCGGGGATTCTCAAACAGATGGGCAAACTCAAGCCCTCTGACGAACTCAACTGCGGGTCGTGTGGCTACAACACGTGTCGCGAGAAGGCGGTGGCCATCTATCAGGGCAAGGCGGAAGTCTCGATGTGTCTGCCGTTCCTCAAGGACCGTGCGGAAAGTTTTTCGGACAATATCGTGCGCAACACGCCCAACGGCCTTATCGTGCTCAACGAAGACCTTGAGGTTCAGCAGATCAACCGCGCGGCCCAGCGGATTCTCAATATCCGCAACGCATCCGACGTGCTGGGCGACCAGATTGTGCGCATTCTGGAACCCATCGATTTTATGGACGTGTTGCGCACGGGCCACAACATCAACGACAAACGACGGTATCTGGCCGAGTACGAAAAATATGTCGAAGAGACGATCGTCTATGACAAGGAATACCGTGTGCTTGTCTGCATTTTGCGCGATGTCACCGAAGAGGAGACGATGCGCGAGCAGAAGGAGTCGATGGGGCGTCAGACCGTTGAGATTGCGGATCGCGTCATCGACAAACAGATGCGGATAGTCCAGGAAATCGCGTCATTGCTTGGCGAGACGGCCGCCGAGACCAAGATCGCGCTTTCCAACCTCAAGAAATCGATCACCGAACCCTGATTTCTGCGTTCACGTGAGGCATAGCCATGAACAATTTGTGTGCCGATATTGGCTGGAAGAGCATCAATCACGACGGTGAGCAGTTGTGCGGGGATCACGTCGACATCATCGACAGAAACGAAGATTCGATCACCGTCGTGCTTGCGGACGGTCTCGGGTCCGGGGTCAAGGCGAGTATTTTGTCGACGCTGACGTCAAAGATCTTGTCGACGATGATCGACAACGGGATTCCGCTGGAAGAGTGCGTGACGACGATGGCGCAGACTCTGCCGATATGCAAGGTCCGCGGGCTGGCGTATTCGACGTTTACGATCATCCACATTACGCGCAACACGCTGGCGGAGCTCATTCAGTTCGATAACCCGCATGTCATCCTTTTGCGTGATGGCGAGGTCTATGATTATCCCGAAAAAGAACTGACGATTGACAACAAGAAGATTTACCAGTCGGTCATCAAGCTCCAGGAGAACGATATTTTTATCGCCATGAGTGACGGCTGTCCCCATGCGGGGATCGGGCGCGTGTACAATTTTGGTTGGAAACGCGAGGACATTGCCGAGTACATGAAGACGCTGGCGCCCGTCGGGTATACCGCCAAAACGCTGGCGACGATGCTCGTGGACGAGTGCAACCGCCAGTACGGCTACACGCCTGGCGACGACGCGACGTCGTGTGTCGTGCGGATTCGTCGTCGCGTGCCGGTCAACATGTTGTTTGGGCCGCCGCGCAACCGCGATGACTGCGATCGCATGATGTCGCTTTTCTTTTCCAAAGAAGGCAAGCGCATCGTCTGCGGCGGCACGACGTCGTCCATCGCCGCCAAATACCTGGGCAAGCCGCTCAAAGTCAGTCTTTCGTTTGAACGCAGCGAGATCCCGCCGATGGCCGAATTGGAGGGGGTCGACCTCGTCACCGAGGGCGTCATCACGATCAGCAAGGTGCTGGAGTATGCCAAGGACGCTCTGGACAAGAACGAACTCTACGAACAGTGGAGCTTTCATCGCGACGGCGCGTCGAGAATTGCGCAGTTGCTTTTTGAGGAAGCCACGGACATCAACTTTTTTGTGGGCCGTGCCGTCAATCCGGCCCACCAGAACCCCGAGCTTCCCATCACGTTCAACATCAAAATGAATCTCGTCGAAGAACTTTCCACGTGCCTCAAACAGATGGGGAAACGGATCAAGGTGAGTTACTTCTAGTGTGAATAAACCAATCATCGCGGCCGCGCGCGCCCAAGTCGCGGGCGGCCCGTCACGGGTGATCCTTTTATGCGAAAATTTGACACCAAAGTTCAGGATCTCAAATACCGCGTTCTGAAAGAGGTCGCGCGCGCGGCCTGGAAAGACACGCTTCTCGACAACGTCCTGTCGATTCCGAAAATCATCGTACCGGGGCGCACGCCGACCATGCGTTGTTGCATCTATAAAGAGCGAGCCATTCTTTCCGAACGCGTCAGACTCGCCATGGGTGGGGACAAGTCCAACCCCAACGTCATCGAGGTCATCGAGACCGCATGTGACGAATGCCCCATGGGTGGGTATGAGGTGACCAATTCGTGCCGCGGGTGCCTGGCGCACCGTTGCGAGGAGGCGTGCCGAAAGAACGCCATTTCGTTTGATCACAACCACGTCGCGCACATCGACAAATCCAAATGCGTCGATTGCGGCATGTGCGCGAAGGTCTGCCCCTATACCGCCATCGTCAACCGCAAGCGTCCGTGCGAAAATGCCTGTAAGATCAAGGCCATTTCGATGAATGACGACAAGACCGCCCGTATCGACAACGACAAGTGCATCTCGTGCGGGGCGTGTGTCTATCAGTGTCCCTTTGGGGCGATTATGGACAAATCGTTTATTCTGGACGTCATCGATATCATCAAGAAGAGTGACAACAATTCCAAATACAAAGTTTATGCGATCGTTGCCCCGTCGATATCGAGCCAGTTTTCGTATGCGCGTCTTGGTCAGGTGATTTCCGGGCTCAAAAAACTCGGTTTCTTTACCGTCATCGAAGCCGCCCTTGGGGCCGACATGGTGTCGATGGCGGAGTCGCGCGAACTCGCCGAAAAAGGTTTTCTGACGAGTTCATGCTGTCCAGCGTTCGTGTCGTTTGTCGAAAAGAACTTTCCAGCCCTTGTGCCGTTCATTTCCCACAACCTTTCGCCGATGGCGACGTTGGCCAAATACCTCAAGGAGACGGATCCGACGGCGCGCGTCGTCTTTATCGGGCCGTGTACCGCTAAAAAAGCCGAGGTCCAGCTCGACAAGGTCCGTGCCTATATCGACGTGGCCATGACGTTTGAGGAACTCCAGGCGCTCTATGACAGTCGCGAGATCGACATCACCACGCTCGACGACGATGTCCTTGACAACGCGTCGTATTTTGGGCGCATCTTTGCGCGCAGTGGCGGTCTGAGCGATGCCGTCGCCGAAGCCCTCAAGGAGCAGAACATCGATTTTGCCGTCAAACCTGCCGTCTGCGACGGGATCGAGGCGTGCAAAATGGCCCTTCTCAAAAAGAGCAAAAATGTGCTCGATGCCAATTTCATCGAAGGGATGGCGTGTCTGGGCGGCTGTATTGGTGGCGCCGGGTGTCTGACGCATGGCGAGAAAAATAAGGCCGACGTCGACAAATACGGCAAAGAAGCCTACGAAAAAACGATTAAAGACGCTGTTTCGGTCATTCAATAAAACCTTTTCTTTTGTTTCGCGTACAAAATACAGGTCGTGTGAATTTTATACAAACCGATGGGCGAAATGCCCGTCGGTTTTTTTTTAAATTCAGTTTTTTCAAAAAAAGTCGAAAATTTTGCACAGAAAGGGCGTTATCGGGTTGAAAACGTCTCCTGTTTCGGGCATAAGGTGGCACGTCGTGGGGTTTGGTGCGACATGTCGTACAGAGTCCCCCTATGAGTGAGAAAGTCAAGCGCCCCGGCAAGTGGGGTGGTGTGGTTTTGGAGACAAAGATATGAAAAAGCTGTGGGCAGTATGTGCGGTGTTGGCCGTGTCGTGTATGGCGTGTTCTGACGATGACGATTCCTCTTCTTCGTGTGTGGAAGGAACCAAATCGTGTACGGCGGCCGGATTGGTGGTGTGTGAGAAGGGGATTGAGGTGACGAAGCCGTGTGGAGAGAATCAGACGTGCGATCCGAACCTTCTCAAATGCGTGACCAATTCGGCGTGTACAGGTGCCGAACCGCAGACATGTGAAAACAACTCGGCCAAATATTGCAACACGAGCGGTCAGTGGGCATACACCCCATGCGGTAACAAGACGTGTCAGGTCGAGAACGGCGTGGCTAAGTGTGTCGCCAGTGACACCCCCACGCCCGGATGTACGGAGGGTGCCGAACAATGTTCCCTCGCTGGCGTTCATCAGGTGTGCAGCAACGGCAAGTGGGTTGACGATCCCTGCTGTGTTGCGGGGGATGCAGGTTGTGCCTCGGCTTGTGTCGATGGAAAGTGCAAATCGAGTTGCACGACCGGGGAGAAGCGTTGTGGAGAAGACAGCATCGTCCAGACGTGCACCACGGAAAATGGCAAGAGTACTTGGAAGACGACAGAAGCCTGCGATAAGGCGACCCAAGCATGTTCTAACGGACAATGTGTGGATAAATCCTCGTATGTTCCCGAAGTCGGAAAAGCCTGCGGGGATTTTGAATCCAAATGTGATGGCAGTACCTTCTATTATTGCAATGCCAAAGGCGTAGTGGCCAAGATGGATTGTTCGTCAAGCAATAATTCTGCTTGCGTTGCTGTGGATGGTGTCGACGAATGCCTTATCGATTATGAGCAGTATCGCGCGCTTTGTAATGAACCGAGCAAACTCACCCCCAACGGCGCCATCGTGTTCTCTGACTCTTGTGATACAGAGTATAAAGCGCTTGTGTATGCCGTGTGTGTCACTGCGGACAATGGCAAAGTATATAATGAATTCTTATATGCAGATAGCATTTGTTATGACGACCACACGGCATTGTCATGCAGCGGCGCCAAGATGCTCGAAAACACCTGCTCTACCTCATGCACCGATGTAGAAAAAGTGACTGCTTTGCAAAATGACAGTATTGCCGAGTGCGATGGCAAAGAACTCGTTTGGACTGAAGGGAGCAGCAGTTCTGGCGATGACACCATCTTCGACTGCTCCGACGAGACCTCTGGCGGTCAAACGCTGTTATCGATCTGTAAAGAGGATGATGCTTCCAATGTGATGGCAATTTGCATGGAGTGTTCCTCATATTTCTATTGTATTGGAAGTGAGTATACCAGTGCTGTTGGGCAGTCCGGTACTGCTTTGGGTATGACATGCGATGATGAATCGGGAAGTGGCACTGACGAACTTTATTATTGCGGTGACGATAGTCTGCAATTGTCGGATGGCTCCACAAAGACGGGAAAACAAATTTGCGCCGCATACGCAAACACCGTTGCCATCTGTGACAGTGAAAGCATTTACTGTCTGGATGCCTGCACCACTGTGGGGGCGAGCCAGCCGTTTTGTGGAACGGCCGACAGTGGCACCAGCATGGCTGTCCAAATGGTGTGCACCAACATCGATGGGCAGAAAGTCTACGATTTCGATTACAGCACTGCGAAAGTATGCAAAAATGCCTGCAAAGCGGATAAAACAGATTGCGATAGTCAGGGATACAAGGAATAACGTCTAATCCGCGAGTCTCTCGACGAAACGTTAAGCCCCGAGCATGTTCGGGGCTTTTTTTGTGGGCCGCGGCTATCGCGCCTCCGGTCGCGATACGCCGGCGGCCGCGCGCTATCGCCCGTTGGGCAATACGCGCGCGTTCTTTTATTTTCGTTGAACCCCCCGATTATCCGTGGAATAACCCCGCGCTTTGCGGCACTCAGTCGTGGGTGGCCGCGATACATTCATTTTTTTCGATTTCATAAAAATGCTCGTACAACTGCTCAAATCCAAGATTCACCGCGCCACGGTGACCTGTGCAAACCTCAACTATCAGGGTTCCATTTCGATCGACCGCGCGCTGTGCCAGCGCGCCAATATCCTCGAATGGGAACGCGTCGATATTTACAACGTGACCAATGGCGCGCGGCTCTCCACCTATGTCATCTATGGCGAACCCGGTGAGATCACCCTCAATGGCGCGGCCGCAAGGTGTGTGCAGCCGGGGGACAAGGTCATCATTGCCACTTACGCCATGATGGACGCCCAGGAGGCGGCCGCGCATCAGCCCACCATCGTTCTCGTCGACGACAAAAATCAGGAAATAGCCCCACTTCCATGAAAATTGCCCACATCAGCGATCTTCACTGGCTCGACCTCAGTGGCGCGAGTCCATTCGAGTTTTTAAACAAACGGCTGACGGGCGGGTTTAACCTGCTTGCCGGTCGGGCTCGAAAGCACACCAAAGACGCCGTTCGGAACGCGCTCGAAACCATCGCCGCCCAGCATTGCGATCACCTCATCGTGACGGGGGATTTGACAAACCTGGCCCTGTCGGGAGAGTTCCTCGGCGTAAAAAAACTTCTGAACGCGTACTTTGACGACGAACGGATGACCATTGTCCCGGGAAACCACGATTTTTATACGCGTGAAAGCGCGCATGCCCGGCGGTTTGAAACGCTCATTTACGGAAAGGCGGGCGCCCGGATCGGCGACCTTGACATTCAGAACGAAGGGACTTCATGGCCATTTGTCCGTCTTGTCGGGGACGTCGCCGTCATTGGCCTCAATTCGGCGCAGCCGCGACCGTGGTTTGTCGCCACCGGGCGCCTCGGGACGGCTCAGATCGAGGCATTGACACGAGCGTTCGCGCATCCCGAGATTCAGAGCCGGTTTAAAATCGTCGCCCTGCATCACCATCTGTTTCAGGTCGTCCGGACGCCCGGCGAATGTTGGCGTCACCTCGACGATCGGAAGGCTTTTCTCGACGTGTGTGCACAGGGAAAATGCGATCTTATCGTTCACGGCCACAACCATGATTTCACGCAAAAACGATATGGCGATGTGGTTATTTCCGAAGCAGGGTCGTGCAGCGTCTCGCGTTTTGAGCGCGATCCAAGGGCGGGCAAGTTCAACATTTACGAAATCGTGGGCCACAAACTCATGGCCGTTCAGACCTGGCGCTACGCATCCGGCGCGTACGCCCTGTGGAAAACGACGTCCCCCGGGGCCTTTGAATGCGTGGGTCCCGACGTTCATACCGAAAATTCAGGGGGCTGATCATGCGATCGATTTTTACGGCCGAAACGCTCAAGCACAGCGCAAAACCGATTCTCATGGTGCTTTTGGTGTGTGCGCTCGTATGGTTCTGGGGGCGCTATCGCAAAGTCGACGTCGATCTGGTTTTTCGCACGGCGATTCATGGGGAGGCCATTCCCCGGCAACTGGAGGTTTCCATTTACAACGTCGATCAAAGACACGTGGCCTCGCTTTCCAAAACGATGGTGCCTTCGGTCCTTCCGGAACATCGTTTGTCGCTCCCTCCGGGGGAGTATACCCTGCGAGGCGTGGTCGTGACCGACGACGGGGCGCGGCATTCCGTCGAACAACGGATCGTCATTCCTGAGGACGATGCTTCGATAGAACTCGTATTGAGAGAAAAATGACGTTTCCCCTCCCCATGACCTCATCGCCTCCCGCCTTAAAACAATAAAGATGCTGTTTTGAGGGAGATATGGTATAATAGTGCGGCGCGTTGTCGTCGATTTGAAAACAGGAAATGTCGTCATGCTCCTAAGATGTAGCCAGTGCCAAAACACGTTTTATATGGATGAACAGGCGTATGCCGCGCAGGGTGGGGCAATGTGCGAGCAATGTCGGGTTCCTTTGATACCTGTGGCCGAAGAAGGCGCGCAGTGGGGGCAACAGTCCCCCGTCGATGCGCAGTGGGGCCAGCAACCCGGCGCGCAGTGGGGGCAACAGTCCCCTGCTAACGCGCAATGGGGCCAGCAACCCGGCGCGCAGTGGGGGCAACAGTCCCCTGCTAACGCGCAAT
>CAMCLY010000080.1 GCA_945875805.1 uncultured Myxococcales bacterium
TGACGGGACATTGTGCGGTGATTGGGCGTGTCACGGCTTGTGTGGGGTATTTTGTCCCCGCGCATGGGGAGACTGGGAGAATGGTGTTTTTTGCGCGGGGGTTCATCTTAGGTATTGGGAGGGGGCGTTGCGGGGGATTTCCCCCGCACAGGGGGTAGACGCGTATGCGCCCCGTCGCAGACGGGAAGCGCATAGCGGCGTAGGGGGAGGCTTCCCCCACCAAGCGGTCAACATGGAACGGGCTGTCGGAGGGGGATGGGCGGGCGAGGGTTAATCTTCGTTGGCAGGGATGGGGGCGTCGAGGTCGTGGAGTTTGGCTTCTTTGGCTTTTTCGTTCAGGTATTTGGCGTAATTATCGAGCCAGATGGCGCGGGGATCGTCTTTTTGGGAGGGGTAGACGAAAGACGGGATCCACGTGTATGCGGCGAGGACTTGTGGAACGGAGATGTATCCGTTTTCGGCGAGAACTTTGAGAATGTATTTGAGGCGTTTGTTCCACCATTTACCGTCTTTTGGGAAACCGTTTTTGTAGAAACGGCCGCCTTTGGATGGGGCGACTTTGAGGGAGGCGAGGAAAGCGCCTTCGAGAGGGGACAAGTCGGCGGGGTCTTTGTCGAAATAGAACTGGGCGGCGTTTTTTATGCCGTAGACGTCGGGGCCGAATTCGATGACGTTGAGGTAGAGTTCAAAGACTCTGGATTTTGGGACGTAGGTGAGCATGTGCCAGGTGATGAAGGCTTCTTCGAGTTTTCGGGCGAGGTTTTTGTTTCGGTTGAGGAAGAGATTTTTGGTGAGTTGCTGTCCGATGGTGGAACCGCCGTAGACGTATTTTCTTTGATTGAGATTGAGTCGGAGCGCGCGTTCGATGAATCCGATGCGCATGGGTCCGTGTTCGAAGAAGCGCTTGTCTTCGGTGAGGAACATGGCGGCTTTGACGTAGGGAGGGATTTTATCGAGCGGGGTGTAGGATGGGGAGCCTGGACCGACTTGTATGGCGTCGGCGAAGTATGTGTATGTGGTGGTGTGAATGAAGTTTTTGTCGTTTAGGATGTCGGTGGAATACGGGTCGACGCGGACGGGGAAGCACTGGTTTGAGAATCCGGATTCTTTGAGGGTGGCGGTGAGCGGGTCTCGCCATGGGATTCTTCCCGAGATGGATGGGGACATGGAGGAGCCCTCGAGTTGCAGGTTTGTGATGGTGGGGAAGAGTCCTTTGGGGATGATTTGCGGGATATCGGCGCACGGGATGTCGTTTGAGAAAAACTGGAAGTCGATGATGGGATCGCTTCTCATGGTGGAGATGTGGATTTTTCCGTGGAAGGATGCGGGGCCGATATCGAGGGTCATGGGGTGGATGTTGAGGGCGTCCTCGTCAAACGCGTAAGTGGCGTTGAATGCGGCCTTGGCGTTGATGTCGTGCACGAGGTTTGGGCTGATTTTGGGGATGAGGAAGGCGAAGTTCTGAAATTCGAGGTTTCCTGAGGTGGCGAAAGCGGTGTCGTCGATTTGGAGCTGAAGGAAGAGAGAGAGGAAGCCGTCGTTTTGCGGAGGGACGGGAAGGTTCAGGGATTTGAGGAAATCCTCGGTGGTGAGTTTTTGTATGTTGAGAGAGGCTTTTGCGAATACGTCTTGGTCTGGGAAGGCCAGGGTGAAATCGACGGATGCGCTTTGGATGGCGAACTGGAGTTCGAACTGCTGGTTATTTTTGAAGAGGCTGTTTGTGTTAAAGGTGATGTTATCGAGGATGTAGTTGGCGTTTTCGTGGGACAGGTCGAGGGTTCCGTGTTCGATTTCGATGGCTGGCAGGGTTTGAATAAAGGATTTCATGTGGTCGAAGGCATTTTTGACGCGGATGAGATCCTCCTTTGGGATGGGATTATTGGGGGCTTTGGGCTTAATTTTTTTGACGTCGGCGCGCCGCACGGATTTTTTGGGTGCTTCACCGATAAAAGCGCCTGGTTCTTGTTTCCAGAACTCGATGAGTTTGGTGAGCAGGGGGGATTTTCGGATGACATCGGCGTTGAGGATATCCTTGACGGAGAGGAGGAGTTCAGGGCGTTCGATGCGAATGGTCTGCACATCGTTGAGTGATGTGGGGCTGGCGGGCATGTTTGCCCGAATGGCGTCGATTTTCAGGCGTCCGAGGTGTTGGGGGAGTTCGGCCTGGATATGGTTTAAACGAAGATTCCATGTATTTTCTTCGATATTGGCGGAAAAGTCCTGGAGTGAGAGTTCGACATTTTTTTCATTCCAGAGGGCGGCGAGTTCGATGGCGGGTTGAAAGGAGGCTTGGAGTGAGGCGTTTTTTTGAGCGGGGGTAAAGGAGGCGTGGAGCCTTAGTGAGGGCGCGTTTCTGAATGCGATTCGACTTTTCTGGATGTCAAATGATGTGGAAAAATCGGCGTCAAACGCGATGGACTCGCCGTATTCGAGAGAGGCTGTATGAGATTTTAGCGTTATATTCTGGTTCTTTTTTCCGACACGGAGATCGATGTCCTCAAATTGTACGAAGGCCTGTAGGGGGGGAGCTGCCGTTGCGTGTGGCGTTTTTTTGGGGGAATGGTGGCGATTTTTGAGTTTTTCGAGCAGGTCGTCATCGATGTTTCCGCGGAGTTTTTGTACGGAGATGCGGAGATTTGGGGTGGAGGTGAGTGCGGACAGGGCCCCGTCCTGCAGGCAGACGTCAGAGAGGATGAGGGCGGGAGGGGTCTGGTCGTCTTCGGCGGTTGAAATTTTGATATGTTTCATGCAGGTGGGATGAAGCCAGGAATCAGGGAGGATCTCGGCTTTGAGTCCGAAGGATTGTAGTCTGCGGTCGACTTTGTCTTCGATTTTTTCGATCACCAGGGTTCTTGCGGTGAAGATGGCTGCCAGGCAAAGCGCGAGACATCCCAGCGTGATGGTGAGGATGACGAGAACGGTGCGTGATCGTGATGAAGATTTTTTCATTTTAATCATTTTGTGCAGATGACACAAAGGATGGAATGTGGAGATGTATTATTATCGAAAGGGGGACCGTTGGTTTGCGAGTTTGACGTTGCCGTCGGTGGAACATGCGGATGAAGACGGGGTGGTGGCGGTAGGCGGGGATTATGAGGTATCTTGTTTTATCGATGCGTACAGGCGAGGAATATTTCCGTGGCCGTTTGGCGAAGGTTCGGATTTCCTGTTGCCGTGGTGCAGTCCGGATCCTCGCTTTGTTCTTTATCCGGATGCGGTCCATGTATCACACAGTCTTCGGAAGGTGTTGAAGCGATCGCGGTTTGAGGTGCGTGCGGACAGTCAGTTTGAGTCTGTGATTCGCCATTGTGCGTCGGTTTGTCGCAGGGAAGAGGGCACCTGGATAACGGAGGGGATGATAGAGGTGTTTTGTGCGCTTCATCGTCTTGGTCTGGCGCACAGTGTGGAAAGCTATCTTGACGGAGAACTTGTGGGGGGATTTTATGGGATGTGTTTGGGTAGAATTTTCTGCGGAGAATCGATGTTTACACTGGTTTCGGATGCCACAAAAGTGGCGTTTGTGACATTTTGTCGTCGGGCGTCGGCGTATGGGATTCGTCTGATCGACTGTCAATGTTATACGGAGAACATGGCTCGGTATGGCGCGCATGAGATGGCGCGGAGCGAGTTTTTGGCCCAGTTGTCGAGGCATCGGGATGAGGCGGTGCCGGTGGAGCTTTGGTGTGGGGATTGGGGGCGTGAGTCTTGGTGTGGTGGTGAAGATTGAGTGGGGCGGGGTGCAGAGGGGAGCGGGCGTATTGGGCCGGCCGGCCCAATAGCCCGAAGGGCCCGCGTATGGGACATAGCGGGGCCCCGTGGATCAGGCGAGAGCGCCGGCGATGGTGGCGGTGATGAAGGCGGCGATGGTGCCGGCGATCATGGAACGGATGCCGAGTTTTGCGATATCGGCGCGTCGGTTTGGAGCCATGCCTCCGATGCCTCCGATTTGGATGGCGATGGATCCGAAGTTTGCGAAACCGCAGAGGGCGTAGGAGGCGATGAGGATGCTCCTTGAGCTGAGTTGGTCGGTGATTTGTGCGAGGTGGAGGTAGGCGACGAATTCGTTGACGGCCATTTTTTCGCCGAGGAGCTGGGCGACGAGGAAGCAGTCAGAGACGGGGACGCCCATGAGGAATGCGAACGGGAAGAAGAGCCATCCGAGGATGGTCTGGAGGGAGAGGAGGGGCCAGAGTGATTTTTGCTGGAGCTGTGTTTCGGGCGTTTGTGCGGGGGCGTCGGGGGTATCGGCCTGGATGGGGCCGATGGCGTCGGTGATGAGGGTGTAGAGCGCGTCGGTCTGGTCGATGTGTTTTCCCTGGTCGCCCTGTAGCGTGGCGAGGTTTTGGGGGACGGGGATGTGTTTGAGGGTGGCGATTTGGACGAGTGCCTGGTGTGTGCAGGCGACGGTGTCTGAGGTGGAGTAGGGGGCGTTGCAGTTGGGGTCTTCGGTGCCTCCGTTTGCGACGAGGTAGGCGTTGACGTGTTCGTAAGTGTTTGCGTTGACGATGCGTCCCGGGAGTCCGAGGATGAAATTGATGAGGGCGATGATGGCGACGAAGGCCAGGAGCATGGCGGCCACGTTGAGGGCGAGCTGGAGCCCCTCGCCGGCGCCTCTGGCGGCGGCGTCGATGACGTTTGCGTCGGTTTTAGGCATGTCGAGTTTGACCTTGCCCATGGTTTCGGAGGTTTCGGTCTCGGGGATCATGATTTTGGCGACGACGAGGGATGCGGGAGCGCTCATGACGCTGGCGGCGATGAGGTGTCCGGCGATATCGGGAAAGAAGGGCTGGAGCATGGCGACGTAGGAAGCCATGACGCCGCCGGCGACGGTGGCCATGCCTCCGGTCATGATGGCGAAGAGCTCGGAACGGGTCATGGTGGCGACATAGGGTTTGACGACGAGCGGCGCCTCGGTCATGCCGACGAAGATGTTTGCGACGGAGGAGAGGGATTCGGAGCCGGAGGTTCCCATGAATTTCATCATGACATAGGCCATTCCGCGGACGATCCACTGCATGACGCCGAAGTAGTAGAGGACGGTCATCAGTGAGCTGAAGAAGATGATGGGCGGCAGGATGCTCATGGCGGTGTTGACGAGTCCTGGTTCGATCTGGCCGGTGACGTAGCTTGAAAAAAGGAATGACGTTCCGGCATTGGTGAATCCCAGGAGGACGTTGACGGCGTCGTTGAGGAAGGCGAAGATGGCCATACCGACGGAGGTCCTGAGGATGAACAGGGCGAAGAGGAGCTGCATGGTCGTTCCGACGGCGACGAGTTTCCAGAGTACTTTTTTGCGGTGACTGCTGAGGAGCCATGCAATGCCGATGAAGGCAAAGATTCCCGTGACGCTCATGATTCGGCTGAACAGGGAGGTCGATTCTTTGGAGCGGTCTTTGAGGGCAATGGCGTTTGGTTTTGGTGCGTCGGTGTTTGTATTGGGTTCGGGTTGTGCGGCGCTTGGTGTGTTGGATTCGGGTTGTGCGGTGCTTGGTGTGTTGGGTTCTGGTTGTGCGGTGTTTGGTGTATTGGAGTCTGGTTGTGCGGCACTTGGTGTGTTGGATTCGGGTTGTGCGGTACTTGGTGTGTTGGATTCTGGTTGCGCGGTACTTGGTGTATTGGATTCGGTTTGTACGATCTGAGTGTTTTGCGCGTCGGGCGCAGCTTGAGTTTGAGCCATGGCGGGGGTGTCATCCCGTACGATGGCGCCCAAAATGATGACAAAAGCGCCGAAAGCCATGATGGTCCAGGCGAGTATTTTGGGGAGGAGTTTGGGGACAGGGATGTACTTGAAGTTTTTGAAGGGGAGATCGAATTTCATGGGATCGCTCCGAGAATGAAAGAGAAGTGGATTGTGAAGGTAAGTCAGGGGTTACATACTCGCCATCTGGTGAAAGGGTTATAAAAAAAAGCCCCTCGCGGGGAGGGGCTTTTATTGAAGAGGTGTAGGCGTGTTGCCTAGAGGGATTCGCAGCCTTCGGGCAGGCTGAGTTTGCTGAGGACGGTACCGTTTGAGGAGACGCATGAGGGGGCGTCGTCGGATTCGTTCAGGCAGATCTGCGTACCGACGCAAGGGCAGTTGTCAGCGGAACCGTTGCAGGCTTTGGTTTTGAGTGCGCTGCTGTATCTCTGGCTTGTGGAGCTGGTGTTGGAGACGAAGGTGATGTCGCCGCCAGCATTTTTGTAGACGGCGCAATATTTCTGGGCTTCGTCGGTGACGCTTTCGCATTTTTCCTTGACGTCGTCCATGCCGTCGCAATCCTCATCGATGCCGTTTCCCGCGAGGGCAGGGAAATCGGATTCGAGTTCGACGTAACCTTTTTCTTCTTCGGAGGGGCAGACGCCCGACTCGGCGATGATGACGTCGGTGTTGTCGGAGAACTTCCCGGTGGGGTTGTAGAAACCGTAGGCGTATTCAAATTTTCCGTCGTTATTGACGCAGAATTTGGCGCCGGTGTGTCCCTGGGTGGGGTCGCAGACGATGGTGACTTTGTCGGTGGAAATGACGTCGGAGAGGTGTTCGTAGTACCCGAAGCATGTCTGGAAGAGTCTCTCGCAGAGGTTGGGGTCTTCGGTACAGTCGGCGTTGTCGGGGCATTTTCCGTCGACGCATCCGTCCTGATTGTTGTCTTTTCCGTCGCAGATTTCGGTGGCTTTGGGGTTGACGTTGGGGTCAGAGTCGTCGGCGTCCTGAGGGTTGTTGACGGCGTCGAAGCCGCACTGGTTGGTGTAATCGATGGGTTCTGTATCGGCGGCGTAGTAGCCGTCTTTGTCGTAGTCGTGGCAGTGGTCGACGTCTTCGGTGCGGACGCAGTGCCCGACGTCCTCGGCCTTGCCGGAATCCTTGACGCATTCGTTTCCGGAGAGGCAATCCTCGTTAACCATGCAGAGGAAAAGCCCTTTTTCTTCGAGGTTTCTGTCCTCAACCATGCATCCGACGACCCCCGCGAGAACAGCGGCACAACCACACGATGCGAGTAATATTTTTTTCGACAAATCCATCTTAATTAACCTCTCAGCAACAAGGATGCAGTAGCGAAGCGTCTTGGTGTTTTTATGGGTGCGGTTTTGGAGCCGCCCAACATGACGGCGGATATTTTATCATTCCGATATTCAAAAGGCAACCCCGTTCGCGGGATGGGGATGAGATGCCGGAACGGTTTTTTTGTTTTTGGGTGGGGGGGAAGTGTCCCCCCAACGCGTCTATGTGCTCAGGCCTTCGGCCTTGCGCGCATACGCCGCGCCCCCCTCCTGTGGGGTTTACGCGGACATGGCGTTTGGGGCGTCATAGCCCGAGGCGCTGCCTGCACTCCGATACGGAATCGGCGATACAGGTGGCGCCGGCGTCGACGAGGCATTGTCTGGATCGGAACCCGTAGCTGACGCAAATGCCCATGCACCCGGCGTTTTGTGCGGTCTTCCAGTCGACGTCGGAGTCGCCGATCATGACGGCCTGTGAGGGATCGATGTGCCATGTTTTGCACATGTCGAGGATGGGGGTGGGATCGGGTTTGAGGATATTTCTCGCGTCGGTGCCTTCGATGAGGTCAAAGGCATGGGCGCCGAAGAAACGAATGGCGAGCTTTGTACACCATTCTTTTGGTTTGTTTGTGTAAATTCCAATTTTTATATCGTTATTATGAAGATCGCTCAGTATTTCGGCGATGCCCGGGTACGGGTGGGTTTGGGGGTCGTTTCGGGAGAGGCTGTTTTGACGGTATTCCCTGTGGAATCGATCGAGGTCTTCGCCCTGGAGTCCGGAGGCGCACTGGCAGAGGTATTTGGCCCCGTGCCCGATGAATTCGAGGACTTTTTTTTCGGAGTGGGTGGGGAGGTTCCACTGGATGAGGGTATCGTTGAGTGCGCCGGCGATATCGCCCAGCGTGTTGAGCAGGGTGCCGTCCATATCCCATATGACGGCGCGGTAATCCTGGATGGGTTTCATGGTGAGTGTGCCCTTTATGTGAGGGGCGCGTCCCGACGTGTGTGGGATGCGTCAAAAAAAAAAGACGGCGCGCGTATTGGCCGCACGGGCAATAGCGCGCCGCCCGGGGCGTATCGGGGCGCGAGTCCCCGATAGCCCGGGGGCGATGGCGTATGGCCGGACCGGCCATAGCCTCGCCGAGGGAAAATATCCGGAAAAAAAAGAAAAATAGCACGATGAAGCGAGGAGGTCACGGGCTAGTTTGGGTCTCAGGTGTCGTCGTGGAGGACCTGTGGGGCGGCAGGGGCCTGGGCTTTGGCGAGTCGGATGGCTTCGAGTCGGCCGGAGATGTCGACGTCGGGTTCGAGGAGTCGGTGTCCGCGGTTGAGGTCGGTGCGTTCGTTTCGGAGTCGGACGACGTTGGGGAGGATGCTGAGGGCCTCGAGGTCGTTGACGGCGGTGGTGTAGATGAGCTGGATGCCCATGGCGCTGGCGAACTGGCGTTGCATGTTGATGAAGACGGTACGGCTGGCGCGTCCGATGGGGTTGTCGAGGATGAGGACGCTGGTGGGCTGTCGGTTCATGCCGCGCGTGCGGGCGCGGACGTTGGCGAGGGTGCAGTAGAGGAGGATGGCGCAGGTGAGCTGCTCGCCGCCGGAGAATCGGGCGGTTTCGGTGATTTCGATGAGGCGCTTGGGGGAGGCGGGATCGGGATTGAGGACCTGCACGTTGAACGGGCGAGCGATTTGGCGGACGGCGCGCTGGATGAGTTTTGTGCCGGTGGGGAGGTCGGTTTCGTCGATGAGGGTGTCGACGAGTTCCTGAATGAGTTCGAGGCGGTCGTTTTGTGCGGTGGGTTCCTTGGTGGAGATGTGGAGGAATCGCGAACCGCCGATGTCGGGGACTTCGCGGGGGACGACGCTGTCGGAGTCGGCGTGTTTGAGGAGGCGCAGGCCGTCGTCGGCGGCATTGAGGAGGAATTTGGCGAGGAAGTTCCGGTGCTGTTCGATTTCCTCGAGGGTGGCGGTGAGTTCGCGGATGCGGATGTTGAGGGAGTCCCTGTACTCGGCGGCGCTGTTTTCGAGGGATTCGGGGTCGAGGGCCTTGAACCGGAGGATGAGTGGGCTTTTGAGCTGTTCAAACTGGGGGTTGTCGAGCCATTTCCGGATGGCGCTGACGGCGGATTTTCGGGAGGAATCGAGGCCTTCGTGGGCCTGTCGGTATTTTTCGAGCCGGCTTTCGAGTTCGGTGATGGCGTCGCCGATGGCCTGCGGTTCGATGGTGGGGAGCTGTTCGGTGGCGTCGGGGTCGAAATCGATGGATTTTTGCGAGTTGTTGAGGAAGTGTGCGTTGCTCCGCTGGATGGAGTTGAGTCGTTCGAGGTCTTTGGCGAGGGAATCGCGGGCGACTTTTGACTGGCTTGCGAGGCGTTCCTTTTCGTGGATGTTGCTGTCGATATTTTGCAGCTGTCTGGCGGCCTGTTCGGCTTTTTGTAAAAATGCGTCGGCGGAGTCGCGGTGGATGGGGGTTTGCGGTGGAATGTTGGGTTTTCCTGCGCCGAGCCAGGCGCTCTTGCGTTGTGTGAACTCGGCCTCGCAGAGGCTTTGCGCTTTGACGGCGTCGTCTTTTTTTCTCGTGACTTCGCGGAGCGTTTCGTCGGCGCGTTCGCCGTAGGTTTCGAGGTCGTTGGTATTTTTGAGTTCGTCGACGGCGCGTTTGACGTCGTCGATGGTGAGCGTGGTGTTCCGGATGAGCTGTTTGGCCTGCTGGAGATCTTTTTTGGCCTGTTTTTCGGTTTGTTCGAGGAGGCTTGCGAGTTCGTTGTCGGTATATTCGCGCTGGAACTGGTCGAGGAGTCGCGTGTATGTGCTCCGGAGTTCTTCGATGTCGCCCTGTTTGGGCTGGACGTCGTGGTCTGCGAATTTGACGCGTCCGATTTCGCTTTCTAGGAGGGAGATTCTGGAGGCGACGGGTTCGGCGGAACGTTGCAGCACGCGCGCGTTTTCGCGGATTTCGCGGGCTTTTGAACGCATGCCTTCGGCCTGTTCCTGTCGTTCCTGGCTCTGGGCGCGTTTTTGTATGGCGGAGGACTGCCAGATTTCGACGGAGGTGTCGATTTCGCTGACAAATTCGCGGAGTCGCTCGCACGCGCGTTCCTGGCCGAGGATTTCGTTGTTGAGGCGCGTGGTGTCGCGCTCGTCGGCGCGCTGTGCGGCGATGAGGCGATTTTTTTCGTCATTCTGCATGTCGAGGCGCGCCTGATCGTCTTCGTAAAGGACGCGGAGTTGTGCGATGCGCGCCTTGGTGGTGGCGAACCATCCGCGCGGATATTGTGTGCGGAAAGATCGGAAGCGGTTTGCGGCATGATAGAAGGTGTCGCGTCGCTGGTCGTTGTCGCGGATGTCTTTTTGGATATCCTCAAGTCTTGCTTCGAGGGTTTGCAACGTTTTTTGTGCGTCGAGGGTGTTGAACCATGCGTGGTCTTTGGGACCTGCGACGTAACATTTTATATTTATATGGGGTGCGGGGGCGTTGTCCGGGCGCAGGGCACTGGGCGTGGCGATGACGACGGGGACGGGGGGAATGGCGCCCGGGTTGGCCTCGATCAATCGCCTGGCGCTCTCGAACTCGCGTTCTGGGACGATGATGCCCTGCGCGACGGCAGGCAACGCCCGCACGAGACGTTCTTTTTCGTCTTCGTCGCAGGTGAGGTCCTCGCTGATGTAGCTCCACCCGGATTTGGCATTGGGGCCCAGAAGGGTCAGGAGCGTTTCGACTTCGACGGAGGGCGGCATGAGTCCGTGTTCTGCAATATGAACGCGCGCGCGATCGAGCGAGGCGGCCTCGGTGCGCAGTCTTGCGACGCGTTCCTGGAGTTCGCCTGCGCGGCGCGTGAGGAGCGACGCGGTGTCGTCGCTGACGTCGTCGAGATCGATGTGTTCAAGGTCCAGAAGGCTCAAAAACTGGGCATCCGTTTCGATGCGGTTTCTCGCGTCCTCGCCTTTCTGAAAGTCGCGTTCGAGTACTTTGAGTTCGGCCTGACGCTCGGCCACGCTGCGTTGCAACGCGATTGTCTGGCGTTCGCAGTCGTCCTGGAGGGCGGCGTTGCCTTCGCGGTTTCGCTCGATGGATCGCAGTTTGGCACGGCGTTTTTTCTGGGCATCCTCGATGCGGGTCAGGGCCTGGGCGGGCGTTTCGTCGTTCTGCAGGATGTCGAGTTTGATGAGGCTTTCAAATTTGGCCTGCCGTTCGGCGAGGTTTTTTTCGTAACTTTTGGATTCGGATTCACAGGCGAAGGCCTCTCGTTCGAGTTTTCCGGCCTCCACGTCGAGTTTGCTGGCTTCGAGTTCCTGAGCGTCGCATTGTCTGCGGATGTTTTCGCGTTCTGCCTCGAGGGTGGCGATTTGGGCTTTGAGGGCGGCGACGTAGTCGCCTGCCGTCTGGGCGAGTTTTTCCTGAAGTGGGGCGCGTTGGGAAGAGGTGCCTTTGAGCTGTTCCTGATACGCCTCGATGTCTTTTCGTGCGATGGCGTAATTCCGATAGGGGTAGGCCGCCTGCCACAGGATTTTTTCGCGTTGTGCCTGCTCGACCGATTCGGTGAGCTCTTCGACCAGAAGCCGGTTGCGTTCGAGGTCACGCTCGGCGAGTTTGAGCGACACAGCGGCGGCCAGTCCCCGGTTGTGGTGCATCTGGGTTTCGGACTCTCGCCAGGCATTTCTCAACGCCGCCACTTCGGCTGCCAGGCGCGCCTCCTGTTCGAGATACCCCTGGGTGTTGAGCGCAATCGATCCCTTGATTTGACGGTGCAGGCGGAGCAGACGATCGGCCTCTTCGGCCGTCTGGATGCGGCGCGTGTGAAGTTCGACGAGTGGCGACAGGCGTTCGATAAGTCCGGTCGACAGCGTCAGGTCCGGCAAAAACTCGTGTTTCCGGCGCTGGAGCTGGTCGCGGAATGTCTTGAGGTTTTCGGTGATGCCGTCGGCTCTGGACGGATCCACCGTCAGTTCGAGAAGAAAATCCACAAAATCGTCGGGACTGTTAAACCGGAACAGCTCGTCCGCTCCGCCTTCCCGACTGTTCATCACCAGCTGATATCCAAACAGCCCGGGGTCCAGCCCTGCACTCTGAAGCCGCTCGCTCCACTCGCTCTGATTTTCGGTGCAGAAAAATTGCAGGCTCGGGTGCGCATCGCGTAACCCATGCCAAGTCTGCTTGAACGACATCATCGTGCGTCTCACGCGGTTGCCGTCGGGCATGTCCATATCGATGGGCAGTGTCGGCAACTGCGTCTCCTCCACGGCATCGCTCACGCGTGCGCTAAAATAGAGACGGCGCAGACTTTCGCGGTTGCCCCCCGCATATTCATAAAACACCCCCGTCAGGAAGCGCGGCATGGTGTCGGCGGCCGTCTCAAGCGGAAGCCCCTGAAGGTCAAGCGTCCATTCGGCCGCCACGACGCTGCGATCATTCGTCAGAATGTAATCCTTGAGGCTGCGCTGCTTGGCGTCGGCCTTGCTCCCCAGAAAATCTCGAAGATTTGGGCGCAACAGGGCAAAAAATAAACTCAGAATCGACGATTTACCCCCGCCGTTGCGAAGCCAGATCGTCGAATCCGACGGAACGCCCGCCTGATCACTCAGATTGAGCGTCAAATCCTGCATGCGGGCGTTGGGATGACCAATGGAAACAAAACGTACTCGGGCTAATTTCGGCATTTTTTATCGACTCTTTTATTTTTTGCGTGGGAGAACACGCCCCTCACGCCCCACCAATCTCTTCCCGCGCCTGTTTGGGGATGGGTGAGTTGGGGGATTTTTTATATTTCTTAGACATCGTTTCCCCTCTCCCGTGTGGAGAGGGGGAGGGCGTGAGGCCGGTGGTTAGGCTTCGCCGTCATCTTCTTCTTTTACGAAATCGGCTTCGCCGTCGTCTTCTTCTTTTACGAAATCGG
>CAMCLY010000081.1 GCA_945875805.1 uncultured Myxococcales bacterium
TGTGAAGCATGCTCCCCTCTCCCAATGGGAGAGGGGCCGGGGGTGAGGTCGGGGTCAGGGTTAGGGCTTTTTGTTTTTTATGAAGCATGCCCCCTCTCCCTATGGGAGAGGGGCTGGGGGAGAGGGCGGGTTTTGGTGAGGGCTTTTTGTGGGTTTTTGTTGCGTGCATAGATGAAAATCACATAGAAGGCGCGGCGTATTTTGCCTTGGCGAAGGCCAGGCAAAATAGCCGCGCGGCGGGCGCGTAACCGCCGACGGCGGTAGCGCCGCCCCGGGCAAAGATCAGGAGAAGGTCGAGCCATGGGGTGTCAGGTTTTGGGCATGAATGGGACATGGCAAAGAAGAAATCGAACAGATCGCCGCAAACGGGCGTGGTGATTGAAGATAAGGGGTATCGTGTGGATGCGTTTTCGAGTCTGAAGACGCTTCAGAATATCCGGCAGGCGGAGTTGGAGTCGCGTCGTGAAGCGGAGGCGCGTCGTGAAGCGGAGGCGCGTCGTCGTCGGGAGGCTTTTGAGGCACGGGAAGCGGAGTCGCGTCGGGAGTTGCGATTTTCGGAGGCGGATTTGGGGGACACGTCGGGGATGACGGATGCGGAGATTTTCGAGGCATCGATGGCGCAGTGGGATCGCGGGGATGTGTATGAGCAGAAGTTCAATGCTCGCGAGGAGGCGAAGCCGGAGGTCCGTGAAGAGGCGCATCTGACGTTGACGGAGGAAGAGCGAGAGTTTGCGCTGTTCACGCAGGAAATGGCGGTGTCGAAGGTCCAGCGGCTGGTGACGGAGAAGAAGTTGCCGCGTGGATGCCGCAGGCGCGTGAGTGCGGAGCAGGCGTTTGCGCCGGTGTCTCCGGTACGTGTGGATGCGCGTCCGTCGGTGCCGGATCCGGAGATGCGGACCGATTATGTGGCGCCGTCGGTGGCGGTGACGCAGGTGGTGAAAGGCGAGGATGTGCTTGAGATGCCGGACGTCGAGGAAGCGATGACGGCATCTCAGAAGGCATTGATCCGGGATGTGCATCGTTATGAGGCGCGTTACGGGTTGGTGATATCGCTCAGGCTTCGCGGTTTGACGCGGAATGCGGCGATGTCCCGTCTGAATGATTTTCTGGATGCGTGTGTGCGCGAGCGCAAGCCGTATGCGTTGGTGATATGCGGCAAAGGGCTTGGCAGCGATGGCGCGCCGGTGATCAAGGAGGGGACTGTGGATGCGTTGCGCCACGATTCTCGCGTGATCGAGTATGCGCCGGTGATCAATGCGGACGGCGATTTTGGTTCTGTATATATTGCTGTAAGACAGAAATAGCGTTTTATAGAAACGCGCTTCGTTTTGTATAAAAGGTCAGTATATAAAAGGTTTATAGATATATGAGTTCAAAAGAGATCATCAGGGCGATAGAGAAGTCGGACGAGTCGGCATTTGAAGATGTCCTTGGTCGCGTGAAGGAGGCTTCGGCGGAAGGAGCCTCGTTTAAGGGGCTCCATCTCGGTGCGATGTGTATTCACGATATCAGTTGTGTGAACACGGAGTGGGAGGCGTGCATTTTTGATGGGACCTCGTTTGAAGGTGTGGATCTTCAGGGGGCTTATTTTAATGGTTGCACGTTTCACGAGTGCCGGTTTGAGAAATCGGTGTTGGCGGAGGCATCGTTTGACGGGTGTGTGTGGCAGAAGTCCGAGATTTCCGATGCGGAGGATTTGGAAGGCCTTGAGGTGACGAACTGTCAGTTTAAGGATTGCGTGTGGCGAGGTCTTCATTTTGTGGATTCGACGCTTGAGTCTTTGACGATATCGTCGGGCCGTCTTGAGCATTTGAGTGGAATTGCGGATTTGAAGTCTGTGGTGTTGCGCAATGTGACGGTGGAGCATGTCGACACGACGGAGATGTCGCTGAGCGGGTGTACGGCGAGCGGGTGCAGTGAAGTGCCGCGGGGGTTTACGGCGTGTGAAGGGCGTCGGCGTCGGGTGTAGGCTCGATGAGGTTCTGTCGTGGCATTTTAAGGGTGATGTTGTGCGCTTGCATCCTGTACGGGTGTGCGTCTGTGCCGGAGCGAAGCGCGGAGGTGCCGCGCGTGCGTGGCTGGGCACCGGCCGAAGGGGGCGCGGTTTCCGGCTCGATAGCGTTTGCGCCCAAGGGGCTTTATCTCGTGGGGGCGGCGTCGAAAAATGTGACGGAGGGGACGTGGATCCGCCTTGTGCCTGACGCATGGCCGGAGACGGAGTCTCGTCCGACCCTTATGGTGGGACGTGTCGTTTCGCGCGAGAAAACCGGCGCCCGTGTCGAAATCCTGTCGTTGTCGCCGTCCATCCCTTCGGATAATGTGCGAGTGGAGCGCTATGGGCATGACGGCGAGGTCGGCAAGGTTTTGCATTCGCTGACAAAACGCCTTGTGTTTGGCGACAGCGTGGGGGCATCGGTGCGCCGTGATGCCGAGGAAATAGGCGTGATTTCCGGAAGCCGCGCGGTTGGGGGTGAAATTTATGGTGCCTATGATTTGAGTTCCGGAAGCGGCCGTCTTGGGTCGCGCTGCACGGCGCTTTTGACGTCGGTTCCCGGGGACGCTGCTGAAGAATGGCATCTTCGTCGGGCCGTGGGGGCGTTGCCGGACCATCCGGCCTTTGTGCTCCTTGATGCGCCGGCGGCTCCGGCATTTCGCGTGCGCGTGAGCTGGCATGGATTTGAGGACTCCGTGTCGCGTGAGATCCGTGCGGCGGTGGAATCGATGGTGTCGGGACTGCCCGGGGAAACCTTCATCGAAATCGGCGAACCTGGGGGCATTCGCGATCGCCGGGTTCATGAGGAAGCGCTTGGTGGGCGGCGTACGGACGAACTCGACGTCCGTGTCGTGTGGGATGGCAGACGGGGATATTGGGTCGATCAGGGCATTCGTGTGGACGAAGCGCCGTGGCGAGCGGTCGTCGAGGATGGGACGGCACGCGAGGTGGCGGCGGCCTTGGTGATGCGCGCGCTTTCGATGCTGGGGCATCACGCCTCGTCTGCGTATCTGGGCGAACGCATGATGTCGCAGGCGCTCCGGGATACCGATCGTGCCTCGCTGGCTCCGGCGCTAGCTTGGGCGTACCATTCGATGGGGCGCGACGACTGGGCGCTGGAGCTTGGACTGGAAGTGGCGGGTATGGCTCGAGAGGCCGGGAAGGCGTCCAAAGGTCCCCTCCTGAGTGCGGCGGCGTCGGTGATGTCGATATGTGGTCTGGGTGACGAATTTTCTTCGCTATATGACGATGCCTATCAAGTTTCCGGTGAGATGTCGCCTGCGTGGAGAACGTTGCTTGCTTATTCGTATCTGTATGGCGAATCGCGTTTTAAGCAGGAGCGCTTTGGCAGCCTTGTGCGAGGGTTGATCAGGGATGCGTCGTGGTCGAACGAGGACGACATGCGTGCCTGTACGCGTTCCCTCGATCTTGAAGACTCGCCGGTTTTGGCCACTGCCTGCGAACGCGGCGCGGAGCAGGCGGTCACGTCGTTTGCGACGACGTGGTTTGAGGCGATGCCCATTCTGAGTGGCGAATCGGCTGCCGGGAATGAGGCCGAAATGTTGGGCGTGGCGGATCGCGTAGACTGGATTGGCGCGCCATCCCTCGCGTTGCGCCTGTGGACGGAGTTTTCGTCGCGCGTCGTCGACGGGGCCGGCGTTCCGGTGGTGTGGCACAATGCGGCCCAATATGCACGCGTGTCGGGCCAGTATCGGCACTATCTCCTCATGATGTCCGAATTGTTGCGGTTCCTCGTGCATCGCGGTTCCGGTGCGGATCTTTCCGTCTTTTCGGAAGCCATTCATGGCTGGCATCGCCTGGATATGCGCGAATCCCTTGCGGCGTATTGTGTGGCGCATGCCTCGGAAGTCCCCCCCGGCGAGTCGGTGGAATACCTTCGTTATGCGGCCGAACTCTACTTGACGCTGGGCAATGCCGTGCGAGTGAGTGAGGTGTATGCGGCGATTTCGCGTATCCTCGAGGCCGAAGGTCAGAACGACGCGGCACAGGCGGCTCGGAGGCTGGCGCATGAATTTGATGTGTTTGGAAAGGAGGTTCCATAAGGAATTTCTGTTTTTTTGGGGGGGGGGGAAGTCTCCCCCTGAGCGGCTATGTGCTCAGGCCTTCGGCCTTGCGCGCATACGCCGCTACCCCCTCTTGGTCGCGTGTTTACCGGGAGTTGTGTAAAGGAGACGCCATGAAGTTGTGTGAACTGACGGATTTGTGTGCTCAGGCGGAATGCCGTCGTCTTCTTCTGATTGTCAATGCACGGCGCCGTCAGGAGGCACAGTGGTTTGGGCATGATTCAGTGTCTTTGTTTGAGTACGACGAAAATTCGGCGTTTGTGTGCGGGATGGTGTCCCTGTTTCGTTATGCCCGTGGAGAAGCAGTGCCCCCGGTATTGGTGGAATCGTTTCTGGATACATTTCTGAACATGATGTTCTGCGGACTGGCGAGCGGGGTGCTGGCGCTTCCGTCGTTTAAAAAAATGGAAGACAGGCCGTGGGCGATGGCGTGGCGTCTGGCGGAGATTCGCCTTGCCCTGGAGGGGGTGCGGCCTGTGGATACCCATCAGTTGGCGCATTTGCTCGGCGTCACGGCATCGGAACTCGCACGCGATATGGTTCGGTACGGGGATGGCGGCAAAGGGGCGGTTTCGTCGTCGTACCTCCATGCGCTGTTTGAACGACTTCTGCGAGGGGAAGAGGTTTTTGTGGGATGAGGTCTGTTTGACCTAGACTTCCGATTGTTGGGATGTGGTGAGGTTTGGCGAGGGGGGAGGAACTTTTGAACATGGGGCGGTGGCTCCCGTTAAAGCACCTTGAAACCGCCTGCGCCATGTGATAAGCAGGACAGTCGTTGAACGGGCTTTAAAATTTTCGGTAGCGTGTAATTTTGGCCTGTTATTTTTTGGGGCGATCGCATTTGTGCGAGAGAGACCGTCTTTTTACATTAGGGTTTGGGCATGAAAAAAGTTCTCGTGATCGATGACAGTAAAACGATTCGCACGCTTTGCGAGTGGATCTACAAGGGGCTCGAAGATCGTCTTTTGACGGCGGACAGTGCCTCTTCGGCGCGTCAGGTGATCCAGGACGAATCCCCTGATGTGATCATCGTGGACTATACGTTGCCCGATGAAGATGCCTATGAGTTTGTCTCGTCGATACGTTCGTCGGGTCAAGTCATCATGATGGGTGGTACGTATGCCCCGTTTGACGCCACGAAAGCGCTTGCCAGCGGTGCGGTGGCGACGCTGATGAAACCGTTTAAGACGGCGATCTTTTTTGAAACCGTGGAAGCCGCGATGCTCATGAGTGCCTCGCCGTCGGAGGGTGTGCACGAACCGTCGGTTCAGTCGGTTTCGCCGTCGGCGTTTGGTTCGTCCTCGTCGGTGAGTTCGGTGGTGCCACCGGTACCGTCCTCGTCGGTGAATCCGGTGGTGCCACCGGTACCGTCCTCGTCGGTGAATCCTGTGGTGCCCTTTGGGGCCAAATCGTCTTCAGGGGTGTCGGTATCGAATTCGGTTCCGCCGGTGGGCGTTTCGGCGGCGGGCTCTCAGCCCATCATTCCGCCGGTGTCCTCGGTGACGAGCGGCATACATCCTGTGGGTGCGAAGCGATTTAATTTCCCGGGTTCCAATGCGGGGATATCGCCGGTGGTTCCGTCGGCTTCTTCCGTGTCGGAATCTCCTGTCTCTCCGTTGATTCGTACTCAGGGTGAAACGCCCAAGACGCCGGTGCCTTCGATATCTCCGGCATTCCAGGCGGGCGGTTCCGAGTCTGGGGTTCAGATCGACCCTGCGGTGTTGCGTGCGGAGGTCATTGCGGCGGTGAAGTCGATGTTGCCCGCCATCGTCAACAGTTATCTCAAGAAGTTGATCCAGGCGGAGGTGAAGCCGCAGCTTCAGAACTGGGTGGATGCCCGAGTGGAGGCCTTGATCAAGAAAATCATGCAGTCTTAAGGCCTGCATTTGAAGTGTGGTGGCGGCGCGTGAGAACGCGCCGTTTTTTTATGCGCGCGCCGTATGGACGTGAGGTCCATAGGCGCGCGGGGGGCGCGTATCGGCGTAGCCGAAAGCGGCCCGGGGCGTGCGCATCGGCGAGAGCCGAAAGCAAGCCGCCCGGAATCAGATGCCCGTGACGTTGAGCAGGGCATTGTCGACGGCGGCTCTGCATCCGTTAAAATCGTTGCCGAGGATGCGCCGTGCCTCATCGAGGTCTTTGGAGGCCAGTCTGTTGTCGGAACGCAGGCATCCTCGCATGAGCCAGAAAAGCCCGTTTTGCGGGAATTTATCGAGGATTTTTGTGAGCGTGGATTCGGCGTCGAGTCGGCTTCCGAGTCTGGCGAGAGCCTGGGTGACGATGAGGGCGAGGGCCTCATTTTCGAGGGCGCTTCGCTTGAGGTATCGGAGGATGAGTTCGTAGGTGGATTTGGGGAGTTGAGAGGAGAGGAGTTCGCAGAGTCTGAGTCCGGCGCGTGTGTATGCGGGGTCTGCGGCGAGTGCGTGGATGAGATTTTCGGCGATGCGTGGGGCAGGGATGGGGAGTCCTTCTCGCTGGGCGCGTCTTTCGGCTTCGCGCACGGCCATCCAGTTGACGTAGGCTGGGAAGGATTCAGTGCCGAGGATGTCTCGGACTTGCGGGATCCATGTGGTGGCGGGGGCATCGGTAAAATGGGCCAGGATTTTTGCGGCGATTTGGGTGATGGCGTTGAGGAGGCCCTCACGGGGTGCTGTCTCGACGCCGCAGAAGAGGAGGAGATTTTTTTGGATATCGATGAGGTTGACGCTGAGCAGGATACCGGATTCGTCGTCGACGATGCGGCCAGTGAGGGCGATATCGCCGCCGATGGCGCGCGTGGTGGATAGGATCCACTTGGTTTCCGGGAGGGAGTAGAAGACGGCGAAGGCGCATGCGTTTTTTGCGGCATCGTATTCGATGGCCTCGGCTTCGCGCACGACGATGGTCTGCGGCAGGGTGACGAAGTCGTCGTTAAGCGCCAGAATTTCGGCCAGATCTTCTGAGATCTGGCGGCTCATGCTGGCGAGTTGGAGGTCGATACCGGCACCGGTCCCCAGTGAGTAGCATACGACGAGTTTCGAAGTGGCCATTCGTTACCTCGGGATGGAGACGTCAACGATGACGGAGGGGAGTTTGGCGAGTTCGGTGAAGGAGCCCTGTTCTAGGTGTTTCTGGAAGTCGTCGAGGACGGGTCGCATGCAAGTGTCGAAGTTTTCGACGTCGGAGAGGGCTTTGAGGGTACCGTCTTCGAGGATGGCGATTTTGAAGTGTGCTTCGGCTTGATTTCCAAGGCAAGCGTGCACGGCGTTTTTTTGTGTGTGGAAGAAGGATGCGAGTTCGATGGTGGCATTTTCGTGCAGGATGGGGTTGTCCGAGACGCGGATGGGGTTTCGGGCGTCGGAGGTGTCGGTGAACGCGATTTGGATGTTCTGTGCGCCTTCGGGGAGGAGGGGGATGTGGAGATCGATTTTGGCGACATCTGGGGTGAAGTGGACGCTTCTGAGGACGTATCCCGGGGCCATGACGGCGATGCCGTAGCCTTGAAGGTCGGGTTTGATCGAGGCCTGGAAGGGGGCTTTGAAGAAGGTGTCCGGGGAGACGAGGGCTTTGGGGAGTTCCCCCTTATTGGCGGCGAAGAGGAGGTCAGCGTTTTGAGGCGTGGTGTGAATGGAGAGTTGCACGGTGTCGACGAAGTCGAGAGGGAACGCGGTTTGTGCCGGTGTGGGGAGTGTGGGGATGTTTGCGTGCATGAACTCGGAGACGCCGGTCTGTGTGGCGGCAATGGTGGCGGGGTGTCCTTCGATGTTTTTGAGGGAGATGCAGACGTTTCCCTGTCCCTGGACGATTCCGGATGCGGTGAGCCAGCACCAGGAGAGGCTGTCGCTTCCGGCGAAGGTGGCGACAGGGATGGTGCTGTCGTTTTGGACGGTCATCAACATGATGGATTCGCCGCGCAGGTCGAGGGCGAGATTCTGAACTGGTGAAGCCCCGGCGTTGGCGCCGATAAACGGGATGGTGGAAGGATTTCCGCCGAGGAAGGTGGATTGTTTTTCGACCTGTGAGAAGACATCGTCGCGGCCGGATTGGAGGATGGAAGTCACGCCGATCCAGTTCATGCGGTCTTTTCCGATGTTCGGGGCGAACGGTTTGAACGAGGCATTTTGGAGCGAATAGGCGCCGGCGGAGGTGGCGACCCAGAGGCCGTTTCGATCCGGGGTGAGCCATGAAACGGGATTGCCCGTCATTTGAGTGAGTCGTTTGTGTTTGGGGCTGTATTGGAATGCGCCGCCTTGGCCCCAGAAATAGGTGTCACCGGTGATGGGGTTTGGGGTGATTCCCTTGGGTTGGACAGGGGCCAGGGCGGCGCTGAGTTTGGGGTCGACGACAGAAAGCGCGCCGTCGGAGAGGCGTTCAAATCGTATGACGTTTTGCGCGTAGTGCCAGAGGAGGCCGTTTTGTGCAAAGGCCACCAGGGTTGTGGCGGGGTACTTCCGGAGGGGCACCATGGTTTTGTCGTTGCGTTCAAAGAGCTGTGCGGTGCCATTTTCGAAGGTGAGGAGGCAGTATTTGTCGTCGTCGGACCATGAGGCGTCGGTGACGGGGGTCTGGAGTTGGAGTGAACCAAGGATTTCGAGGTTTTTCCACGATATCCAGTGGAGGGTGTTGACGGAGGTGACGAAAAAGCCGAACCGTCCGTCGAGCGAGACATGGATGGCGCGCACGGGGGCATCGGATTTGAGGGTGCTGACGGGCCTTGCTTCGGAGGCACTCCACAGCACGAGTTGTGAAGCGTCGGGCTGGTTTTGCGATGCGGCGTCGGTGTGGTCGTGGACGGAGAGGATGAGGGTTCCGTCATCGACGAATGCGGCGGCTTTGAGGGTCATGGGTGAGGTTGGCCAGGCATCGACGACTTCGCCGTCGTGGGCAATGCGCGTCAATTTTCCGTGTGCGACCCCTATCAGAGCGGCATCTCGCGTTGAGGCGGGGAGCATGGTGAACGGCACTTGGAGTTTTCGGCTGAATTTGACCTGGTTGACATTGCCGCCCGGGTCGAGGTGAATCCACTCGGAAGGGGTGATGAGATCCGAGCCGTTTTTGTCCCTCAACAGTGAGAAGGCATCGGCTCCGGAACGCAGGCCCACTTGGTTTGTGAGTTCCACAAATTTGACGGCCTTATCGCCTTCGCCCTGACGGAGGCTATTTTCACACAGGACGCTCCAGCGGTTGTCGTCGTCGATGGTACAGCCCAAAACCATGCTTTGCGGACAACTCAGTTTTGGAGATTCCAGCGAGGCGGAAACGACGGAGTCGTGGTGATGGATATGAATGGCGTTTTCGCTGACATAGGCGAAGCGTTCGCCGGTAAAGCCGTGGCACGGGATGGCGTCGGGGGGGAGCTGTTCTTCCTGCAGGGACGTGGAGGTAAAATTGCGGGTTCGCAGGACGATGCTGTTTGGACTGACGCGCGCGAACCATCGGAAAGATGCGGAGTCGACGTAGAAACCGGGGTCGATGATGTCGTTCAGCACGGCGACACGAATGGGGTTGATGCCGAGGGTGTTGACGAGATCTATCTTGTAGAGCGAGCCGTCGTTATCGATGTACCAGACGAACTGTCCGTTGTCGGAGATTTGAATGGCGCGGCATCCGGACGGGGTGGGCCAGAACTCTCCGAGGGGTTGATCGTTGGCGTCGACGACGATGCCACGGTCGTCCGAACACAAGGCCTTGTGCGTTCCGTGAGTCGAGACGGCCATCCGGTCAAAATTCGTGATGCTGCTCTGGAACATCGCGCTGCGCGCGTATTCGAGACGGACGGCGTGGGACTGGGAGTACAGAAGGAAGCAGCACACGATGAGAACCAGGAAGAGGAGAATGACCGTGATGAGGAGGAAGCGTTTTCTCAAATCGCTTCCCTGAGACATGTCTGGCAGGCAGAGTTCTTCCGGGTATGTCGTGTCCGGCTGAATGTCATGTTCGCTTGTGACGACGGCATTTTCTGGCTGGACCTTACCCATTCTGGCGCGAGAACTGAGGTGCGCGTAGTCGTCGGGGGATGAGGCTTGGACGTCTTCCGGCTCGATAATGTCCATGTCCTGAGTCGGAATATCCTCTTCATTTTGTGAGGTCTTCTCGTGGGTGGTCGTTTCTCGGGTGGACTTGGTTTTTCCGTCTTCAGGCTGGGCGTCGCGTTTCACGGAGGCGTTGCCATCTTTATGAGAGATGGCATTGGCATGAGAAACGGCATTGGCCGTCTGAAGCTCAAAGGGAGCTTTCGAGTCCTGAGCGTCCTTCTTGGTGTCGGACTTGGTGTCGGACTTGGTGGTGTCGTCATCTGTGTCGCTCTCGATTTTTTGCAGGTCATCCAAGTCAAAGTTGAGCTCGAGCATGTCGTCGAGGGGATTGTCGGAGCTTTTTTTTGAGCGGGAAGGCTCGGAGCCGAGATGCCGGAGTGCATCCGCGCCGGGGCGTGTCATCACCGACCACGAGGCGTCGTCTTCGGCGATTTGACTCCATTGATCGCCTGTTGTGGTCGCCGGGTCTGGGGTATTCTGTGAGAAGGAGGATTCGATGGCCGAATCCCACAAGGCATCAAATTCGTCTTCGTCGAATCCGCCCAACAGGGAAGTTTTCTTTTCGCGACTCAAACCACTATCTATGATTTCCGACATCCAGATCCCCTTGCTACGACTTGGCCGTGGTTTCACGAATTGCAGAGACCGCCGTGTATCCTCACCCAAACCGACCAGAACTGTGCACGACAGGACAAGTGCATTAGACCGCCCGGAGCGGGCGGCCCGACCTTTGCCGACGCAACGCGTCGGCAAACTGCTCCTAAAATGACATCATCGGCCCATGTCTGCAATTTATATCCGCATTGCGGAGTGAGATTTATAGCCAATTTTGTTTCAAAAAAAAGCACAATTGTGTGGCGTCATGGTGACGGGGCCGGCTAGTGGCGGTAAGGGAATTTTTCAAGAAATTCGGCGACCTCGCATGCGGTGCGTTCAATCCGCGCCTGATTGTCGGGCTCGTCCAGCACGCCGACGATCCAGTCCGCCACGCGCGTCATGTCTGACGGGACGAGACCTCGCGTTGTCAGGCATGGTGTACCCAGACGGATGCCGCTTGGGTGACGGGGTGGATTGGGATCGTAAGGAATTGCGTTGAAGTTGCACACAATCCCCGCCTTCTCCAGGGCGATGGCAGCCGTTTTGCCGTCGACGGCCTTTGCCCGAAGATCGACCACCATGAGATGACAGTCCGTTCCTCCGCTGACGATCCTCAGTCCCCGGTCGACAAGGGCTTTGGCCAGTGCCCTGGCATTGTCGACGATACGGAACGCATAACGCTTAAACCCTTCGCTGGCGGCTTCTTTGAGGGCCACGGCCAGAGCGGCCACCTGATTCATGTGTGGTCCGCCCTGAATCCCCGGAAATACCGCGCGATCAATGTCCCGTGCCAGTTTTTCGCGGCACAAGATCATGCCGCCTCGCGGACCGCGCAGCGTCTTGTGGGTCGTCATGGTCACGATGTCCGCATACGGAACGGGGTTTGGATATGCACCCGCGGCCACGAGTCCCGCCACGTGGGCGATGTCGACGATCATGAGGGCCCCGCACGCATCCGCGATTGCACGAATCCGCTCAAAATCAAACGCCCTTGAGTACGACGTCGTGCCGATGAACATGACCTTGGGCCGTACTTCCAGACACATTTTTTCGATGGCATCGTAATCCAGAAGCTCGGTTTCCGGGTTCACCTCGATGGCATGGGCGTCGTACAGTTTTCCCGAAAAATTGACGTTCCGCCCGTGCGTCAGATGCCCCCCCGAGTTCAGTCCCAGTCCGACGATCGGGTCCCCAGGCTGACACACCGCCATGTAGGCGGCCATGTTGGCCGGTGAACCGCTGTAGCTCTGGACATTCGCATGCTCGGCCCCAAACAGAGCCCGTGCCCTTTCCTGTGCCAGACGTTCGATTTGGTCCAGCACGGCCTGTCCCTGATAATAGCGCTTTCCCGGATATCCTTCGGAATATTTGTTCGTCAGCACCGACCCCAGCGCCTCCAGCACATTGTCCGAGACGATGTTTTCGCTCGGAATCATGCGCAACACTCGCGCCTGACGCGCCTCCTCAGCCTTTATCAGTTCCGACAGTGTTTCATCAAATTCGCTTATCATTCGTCTTGCTCCTTTATCGTGGACATTTGACGCTCCCCCGCGTCGGCGGCCTTATAAATCATTGACTCGCGCTTTTCTAATCCAGAATGCTCACAATTCTTCATGGCGGGAATGGCCTGGGCGCGGGCTATCCGCCTTGGGCGGATATGCCCTGCGCGCGGCGCTATCTGCCAAAGGCAGATACGCGCCGCTTTTTGGGGGCTGTGCTCTCGGCATGAAGTCTCGCAGTTTGGCTCCGAAAGTTCTCCGTACATCCTAATCGGAGAAATTGAACATGGGAACGATGATTTTTGAGTTTCAAGCTTCAGGATGATTCCAGCCGAGTTGTTCGCGATTGATGTTTTTGTGCACTGCTGTCCCACAACTTTTCAGAACAGCGTAAGCTGAGAATTTACAATGGGTTCCGTCATCTTGGGTATGAGATAATCGTCGAGAATTTCATTTGAGAACAAATTAATACGTATCCAATTTAAAATTTCACGCATTGAATGAACTGTTTTGGATATGAATCGAATGAAGGCTAAAATCAGATATAAACAAAGTGCGACCCAGACCTGAGTCATAACCGCATTTGCAGATGTACCAAGGAATGTCTTGTTTTTTAGATTCTGCTTAACCCACTTAAAAAATAGCTCAATCTGCCACCGTTCTTT
>CAMCLY010000082.1 GCA_945875805.1 uncultured Myxococcales bacterium
AAACAAACACTTACCGCACCGTCACGAGCCATGCCTTCAGATAACGCGCCTCTGCAAACGTCGCCACATGATCGGCCGGAAGCCCCGTATAATCGACCGAATCGATCGCCCTGTGCCACAGCGTGCGCCGAACTAAATCGGCAAATTTCTCGCCTCCAATATGAGACGAACACGAACAACACAAAATCTGGCCATGAGGTTTGAGACAATCCGCCGCAGACGAAAACAGCCGCATATAAGCTTTTTCTGCCGTCGCTATCTGTGCCTGTGAAGAGGCAAAACACGGCGGATCCGCAATGATAAGATCGAATTTCTGCGCACGCGACTTGGCCCGTGCAAGCCAGTCAAACATATTCCCGCGCTGAAGCACGTGTTCCGACTTAGACACGCCGGCATGATGCGCATTGAGGCCGTAGTGCATGTCGACGAGTTCAAGCGCATGGCGATCCCCGTCAAGGCTCCACACCGAATCCGCACCACCGATCGCCGCATTGATCGAAAATCCCCCCGAATAACAACAGATATCCAAAACTTTCCGACCTTCCGAAAGACGGCGAATCAGCTGGCGGTTAAGGCGCTGATCGAGGAAAAAACCCGTTTTTTGACCTCTGAACACCTGCGCGCGAAAAACCGCCCCGTGTTCCAAAAATTCCGAATACGGCGTGTCATCTTCACCAAACGCAAGACTCGCTTCGACATAACCGGCTTTTTCATACACCGGGCGACATTCGCGTCCAAAGCGCAACACCATGCGCGTCGGAGACACCCCGAACGGCATCGAGTCCTCTGCACGATAGGACGACAAAATCTCGATCACATCACTCAAATACGGCAACCAGCACGACGCATAAACCTTCAGCACCCATGTGTCTGCATACCCGTCGATCACCAGTCCCGGAAGGCCCTCGCTCTCGCCACTCAACAGGCGCAACGCGTTCGTATCGGCGTCGACGATATGGGCCTCAGCACGACGCGCAAGCGCACAGGCAATACGGGCGGCAATCATCTCACGCCCAAACTCACAAGGGGCGCCCAGCATACGCACGCGGACGGGGCTGTAAGGGTCGTATAACCCCACCCCCACACACTGATTCCGGCGACCATAGACCGCCACGAGATCCCCCACCGCCGGAACCGGCGAACGACCAAAATCACAATATTTGTCAAAAAGCCACGGCAGCCCGCGGCGAAGACGATACTCACAGCGTTCGTCTATATGGAGTTTGGATACATTCTGTTTATGCATGAATTCTCACTTCGAGGCCGAAATCAGCGCAATTTTCATCGGAACGCGCAACGATTCCCCCTGAAAATAATGATGAAAAGACCGCACGACGAGCGTCAGCAACGCCCGGGTGTCGACATCCGGACGGCGAAGTCCAAGGCATACCCCAAGATAATGAGACTCCACCAAAGTCGAAAACAACAGTGGCTCCACATTCGGAAACGTCAGTTCAAAAATCGCCGTATCGCGACCTTCGACTTCAAACCCGCTCTCCCCAATACGGCGTTCGATCGACGAAACCTCCATACTTTCGACGAGTTCTGACATGATTTCCGCACGTTCGCCCGGGTACAGTTTCAAAAGACATTCGTCGAGAATATCAAAAAAAACCGGAAACGAACCCACCAAGGGCGCACTCATGACGAGATGTCCGTCGGGACGCATCACGCGACGGTACGCCGACAACACGATGTCCAGTCGCAACAACGTCGAAAGCCCGACCTGCGTCAACACAAAATGGAAAATATCATTGGAGTAGTTGAGGGCGCTCACCTCCTGCGCCGAAAAATACAGGTTGAGTTCGGTTTTGGGCACACTCCGGCGCAAGCTGTCAAATCGCGAGTTGGCCTCATCGACGATCATGACCTTTCCCACGCGAGGAAAGCATTCCACCAGTTTTTGAAGCAACGTCCTGAACCTGAGTTCCGGCATGAGGACCACCGGCGCCTGCGGCATCCGCGAGGCAAAACACAACTCCAAAAGAGGGATGTCGACGTGTTCCGCCCATTCCGGCTCCACAAATGTCTCATCGATGCGAAGCTGCCGGACCACGCGTTCCACCATCTGCGGCTGACGATTCGTCATCTTCGTACTCCCGTGTCCCCCACATCCATCAGAAATGCGAAAAAGACGCATCTTCCATCGCGACTTCTCGCCCCCCCTTCAACCAGCAAAGGCGGCGCTCTGCGGTGCAACGCCCGATCACACGACATCGCACGCCATATTCCAAAGCCGCCCGTTCCAATGCGCATACATGACACGGGTCTGCGGTCACAAGCAATCCAAAATCTTCTCCACCGCTTGCCATCCATCCCAGAGGATCCATGCCGAGCTCACAGCCTAACGCCGCCATCGCCGCGTCGGGCACAAAAGCCCCGACGTCGAGTTCCGCCCCGCATCCACTGCTTTTCAACATTCTCGGCAAATCCGTCATGATGCCGTCAGACGTATCCATCATGGCCGTGACGAGACGCGCCCGTGCCAGCAAAGGCCCAAGCACGACCTGCGCCCGCGGCCTCCTGAATGCCTCGACAAACCGACTCCACGACGATTCTCCGGCGCGCCCGCGCCGGCACAACTCAAGCCCGGCCGCCGCATATCCCGGATCCCCCAACACCGCGATCACATCCCCCGCGCGCGCCCCCGCGCGCGTCACCACCGGCCATTCGGGAACCTCTCCAAGCATCGTCACCGAAAACATCGCCACTGCACTGCGCACTACATCCCCCCCCACGAGTGCACACCGCGAAAGACCGTGTTCCTCCACACACTGGCGCATCGCCCCGATCGCGCCGCGAATTTCATCAAAACCAAGGTCTGGTCTAAGTCCAAGTGCCAGCGTAAAACATCCGGGCTCCCCCCCCATCGCCGCCACATCACTCAGATTCGACGTCAGACACCGATACGCCGCGTCCGCAAGCGTCATCCACGCCACGTCAAAATGCACCCCCTCCACCGAGGCATCCGTCGTCACCAGACGCTCCCCGCGCGCCAACACCGCGCAATCATCCCCAATCCCAAGGGTGACGAGGTCGCGGCGCGACGGAAACACCTCCATAATCGCCTCAATGACATCCGATTCCGTCCACCGTCCCCCGGCCAGCACCTCCGCCATCGCTACAGAATCCTGTCCAGACACCGTTTGAGAAAGCTCTCCTTGGCCGTGCGGTCTATCGTCCGGCCTGTCCGGGCTCCGCTTTGGAGCGAAGGCGAGGTCTTGAGTCGTATGCACTGACTCGACAACGGCTTGCGTCCTGCGCGTTCCGCCGCCATCTGACTCGACCGCACCCTGCGCACCGCACGCTGCGCATTGGGAGTCACGCGCGACGCCGATTTTTCTCGTCCCTCTTGCGGGTCCGGAGCTGTCACAAGATCGGGAATCTGAGGTCGCGCCACAGGCACGGCACCTTTGGCGCCAGCGCCCCCACCCAGTTTGGCCGCTCCCACGCCGCCCTTCTCGCGAAGCATCGCTACCGTCCCGTATTGTTGAAGTCCGGGCGGTGTCGAACGGCGTACCGTCCACGCATCCCCGTTCTCATGCCGACGGCATTCGATCGGATCCAAAAACGCCTCCAGGGCCGCCGCCAGTTCGTTCACATTCGCAAACCGCGCCGACGCGCGCTTTTCCACGCACTTCATCACAATCTCACGCAATGCCGACGGAACCTTCTCGTTGAGCGGCGGAAACGGATTGTTGATGTGCATCATCGCCACGTCCAGCGCCTTCTTTCCCCTAAATGGCGCATCCCCCTCAAGCATCGCATACATCACACATCCCAGCGCATACACGTCACTGCGCCCGTCCAGCTTCTCCCCCTTCGCCTGCTCCGGACTCATGTACTCCGGCGTCCCGCACACCACCCCGCCCCGCGTGATCTGCTCCGCGCTCTCCGGTCCGCTCACCACCTTCGCAAGGCCAAAATCCACCACCTTGATGCGCAAATGCGGACCAGGATTGTGCATGATAAAGATATTCTCCGGCTTCAAATCCCGGTGAATAATCCCCTTCTGATGCGCCTCCGAAAGGCTCCACGCCACCTGCAACGCCACCCGCGTCGCCGTGATCGGCGAGAGACGACGCTTAATCCGCATGATCTCCCGCAAATCCTTCCCGTGAAGCCATTCCATCACCAAAAACATAAACCCATCTTCCGTCACCCCATAGTCGATGAGTTCTATCGTGTTCGGATGCATCAGACGGCGAATTGTCCGCACTTCCCGTTTAAACCGTTCAATCGCCACCGGATCGCGCTGCAACGTCGATCGCATGATCTTCAACGCCACCAACTGCTGCTGCTCCAAATCCGTCGCCATATACACAAAGCCCATGCCGCCCGCCGCTATCAGACGCTCCACGCGGAAACGGTCACCAAACACATGCCCCGTCTGAAAATCGGACGCCGGATCGTGTTCTTCCAAATGCTTCGCCACTACCATCTTTACCTCTCCCCGCGCGGACACCCCGTCCTGCGCCAATACCATCCCATCCTGCCACACTCCGACAATTCCTCAAATTTTGAGGGAATCTCCCATCCGCCTTTTTCCCCACATTCTCTGACGCCTCTTGACGCGCGTCTACCTCGCCCCCCTCCAGGGGGCTCAATACGACGCGCCGGGCGCGCTATCCGCCAAAGGCGGATACGCGCGCCCATCCATTTTTTCATTTTCCCCCACCCTAGATACGCCCATTGACACCCATGAATACGCCCCTACCCCCCAGCACGTTGCCGCACCCGCGGACCGTAGGCTTTTCCCATTCCTCATGTGCGGGGGAATCCCCCGCGCCCCCTGATATTTTGAAGTACGCCTTCGGCGGTTGGGGGCGTTTGCGCGAACGCCCCCAACACCCCCGCGCACCTAGGGGGCTTTCGCCCCCTAGGTACCCCCTAGAATGACTCATGGCGACATCCTGTCGCAACGCGCTGGCGTCGCGTCCTTCCGTGGCCTCCATCGTGTTCGCCGAAATGCGCCGCTTCGTCGTCAACTTCGCCGTTGACGCAGAAGATGCGCCAGCACGTACCGCCTGGCCTCACGCCTGAGACAGCCAGTCTTAGCACGCAAACTCACCGGCTCAGGTGTTCCAATCCCCTCGCCCCCCCCCAAGTGGGAAGGACTCACAAAAAGCCAAGGCCAAACACAAAAAGCCCTCACCCAAACCCCGACCTCACCCCCGGCCCCTCTCCCATAGGGAGAGGGGAGCATGCTTCATAAAAAACAAAAAGCCTCACCAAAACCCACAAAAAGCCCAGGCAAAAAAAAACCACTCAATCCCACAAAAGCCTCTCGCCAACCACAACGCCCCAAGCCTCACCACCTCATGAAATGCGAAAAGGGCACATGGCGTAGCCATGTGCCCTTTTCGCATTTCGGGGGACGTGGGGGGACTGGTCCCCCCACAAAAAAAACTCAAACTACTTCACGATATCGCGGATACGGGAGAGGATTTTCTCGGCCTCTTCATATCCTTCAAAACGCTGTTCGTCGGCCTTGAACTCCGGGGTATGGGACATGAGCTTGGAGTTCTTAATTTTTGCGCCATGTTTGATGTGGACCATTTCGTGATAGAGGACGAAACGCACGGCGAGTTCAGGAACGCGGGAATCGTTGAGAATCCGGGATAAACAAAGAATACCCCAAAAGAAGTTATACGTTCCGAGCGTGCGATAGGTGGCTCGAGTGGTCCATGCGAGCATGGGCCGTGGGAGCAAACCGTCAAAGTACTGGGTATTCAGATCATCGAAGAGCGCGTCGAGGTTGTAGACGTCGCCGGTCTTGAGAGGGGAGATGTCGCAGTAAACGGCGAGGAGGTTTTGAGCGGCCGTGGACTGGGCGTATTTTTCGGCGATGCGTCGAGAGCTGAGGTCTTTGTGGACGATGGCATCAAAGAGGGCCTTCCATATTCTGGGGCCGGCGGTGAGGTAGAAGAAATTGACGTGGAGTCGGCAAAGGGGATTTTGGGGCGTCCCGTGGACGACCCAACGATCCTCGGAAAAAATGAATTCAAAATCGAACTTTTTGGGATCGACACCGGCCGCCTCGGCGGCCCGTGCCGCATAAAAAAAGGCGTCGACAAACCGCTGATAGTGGTCGGAGGACTGGGCGTGGTCGGCCTGGGGGGCTTTTGAAAGCGTCGCGCCGGGAAAGACATGACCTTCGGGGGAAACCCGGGGTTGTGGAAGAGACGGGGACGGGGCGGGAATATCCCCTTCGGTCGAGGAATCGACGATCCAACAACACGCCCTGAAGATGGGGCTTGGGCCTGAATTGCGCCGGGCCATGCGAATAGAGGCAGATTTTTCGAGGATTCGCGCATGATCGACGCGTCTCCAGAGTTCGGCGCGGATAAAATTACGGGGCTGAATATTGGCCACGGCGCATTCCCAAAGCGCTCGGTTAATATCCTTCCATAGCTTTGTGTATCCCGTCGGCTGTCGCAAGGTTTACCTCAATTTTCGCGCTGCGGCGGACGATGCATCCATGCGATTTGGTCCGGGGTAAGGGGCGCGCGCTGACGCGAGGGCGTTTTGGGCAGTTTCGGCTCCGCCACGGGATAAGGTTCACTTGGACGCGAGTTGAGATCGAACGCCGCCTCAAAAGCATAAAGGAGTTCCGTACATGACGGATAACGCTGATCCTCAGGCGCGCAAGCGCGCATAAAGAGCTGTACAATGGGAAGGAGGAATGCTTTTTCCTTTGGGAGTTCGACGCTGGTGATAGGAAGGGGTTGCCCGGTCATGATGGACAGCACGAGCTGACCGACCTGAAACACGTCGTCAAGAATCGTGGCATTTCTGGCCGAAGGGTTAAGGTTTGCCTGAACAAAACCGCGAAGCTTTACAAAAGCGGAATTCCCTCCGGAAGAAAGAATAAACACGTTCTGCATTCCGCAACCGGGGAACGGCAGGCCGTTTCGGTGAAGCGCACTGAATGCCTGCAGAATCTGATGGGCGATATGCATCAGAGCCACAAAATCACATATTCCTGATGCCAACACGCTGGAGAGGGGCTCGCCCTTGCGGGCATCGCTGGTCGCGCCCATGGTCTGCAATTCGGGAATGGAGAAGACGTCGAGAATGGTGGGAATATTCTGCTGTTTAATCAGAGCACAGCGCTCGACAACGCGACGAAACGTCTCTGCATTTTCGGGATTTTTCATGTACTCGGGTGCGGCGATTCCGAGGGTAAGGAACCGATCGACCGAACGTTGAAGAACCTCATATTCGATGAGTTCACGTTCGACGCGAAGAACCGCGACGGGGATGTATTTCCCCATCACAAGGGTTCCCAGGATCCCAATCGGATCGTCTCCGCCCCCGTCGCGCACGACATATCCCGAACCACACGCGCACATTTCACCGATTTGGGAGGACTTTCTGGAGCATTTAGGACAAACAGGCATACCCGAATCCTTTGGCCGAACCCGGCCGGGGCCTACAAAGACAAAACCAGATACAAACGAAACGGGAGAAGCGCGACGTGAGCATACAGGGACTGACGGATCAAAAAAAAGCAGGTTTTCACCTGCTTTTGATGCGCCAGGCTCCGCCAGATTTTAGAGCTTGAAGGTGTATTTGACGGGAATCGCTTTGCCACTGAAGGTGGGCCAGTTGTGTTTTTCGACGACGGTGATGATGCATTTTTCGGTGGCGGAACCGGCGAAGGAGCCTCCGACGGCCTTGACGCTCTTGGCCGCGCCGCTGCTGTTGATTTGCATCTGAACGGTGAGGTTTCCACCATGTCCGCATTTGGCCGCTTTAGTCTGGCAAGCGGCGAGAGCAGCCTTGATCTGTTCCTTCGAAGGCGGTTTTTCGACGGCCTGCCCGCTGGCTACGGCGGCGGCGCCGGGGGCGGGTTTCTTGGGTTCCGAGGCAGACTTTTTGGGCGCGTCACCGCTGTCTTTTTTGTCGCCTCCCGTGGCGGCGGCGATCATCTCGGCATCCTTCTGTTTCTTGGCATCGTCGAGTGCTTTTGCCAAATCTTTCTCCCGTGAATCGGCCTGTTGCTGCGCCATTTGAAGCTCTGACTTCAACCTTTCTATCTCTGACTCTGACTTCGACTGTTCGGCCGCCACTTGCTCAGACAGCTCCTTTGCCTTTGCATCTTTTTTGGCCTGCTCTTCTTTATAGCCGTTGTACAGGATATAGCCAACCGCCGCGCCAGACGCTATGATGACGAGCAAGACTATCGAGACCACCAACAAAGCCATGTTGGCATGTTTTTCTTTTTTGGAGGTGACGGCATTGAAGACCATGCTCTGCATGGGGGCTGCAGGGATATTTTCGTCGTTGGTATCCCCGCTACTCATGGCCGAGAGCGTGCTGAGATTGATGAGGCCGGAGGCATCCCCGGAAGTGCTGAGACCGTTATTTGCGCTTCCGGAATCCTTTCCAAGAGAAGTCAGGCTGTCGAGCGAGAAGAGAACAGAATTTTCGTTTCTTGCACCAAAAAGCCCCTCGTTATTGCCATCTTGATCCCTAAAATCCATTGTTCATCCTCCGAACCTTGATATTTCACAGCCGCATGGCAACGGCCACTTCCAACTTTTTATTTTGGGAAAACGCATGGTGACGCCGATTTTTCCCTAAATGGCCCACGGGGGTTTACACCAGAAAACCCGAATTGTCACGCCTTTAGCGCCATGGAATCAGACAATGGACGTTTGCGTCCGTCATGGCCGTGGGCCCCCCAAAAAAAAGGCCGCGCGTATTGGCCCGACGGGCCGATAGCGCGGCCGCACGGCGTATCGCGGCCACGCGATAGCCGGGCGCCCTGCGGAATATCTAGAATATCTAGTCGTTGAGCAGCGTGCAGGCGATGCGGTCAAAACGCCTCGCCCAGCAGACCTCCGAATGGACGCCGCCCGGATCGACATAGAATGACACCTGATCGTCGCGATATCCGAGCTGCCTGAGGTGTTCGTAAAATTGTCCCACGAGGCCCGCATAATCCATGTCGATGCCCTGGACGGTGATGAACTCGTCCGATCCCATGTCGATGTAGATTTTCGTCCAGAAGTCGTAATGCGAGTTCCAGTGGTCGAAACATTTGAAATCGGCCCACATGACGCTGGGCGAGACCGCGCCGATTCGCCCGATGACGTCGGGACGTTCGCGACCGCAAAACAGGGCCATGAGGCCGCCCAGGGACGAGCCGATGAACGCGGTGTTGTGCGGCCCTTTGAGCGTGCGGTAATGCGCGTCCATATAGGGGATGAAGAATTCCGTCAGATTGTTGAGAAACTTCCGGCCGCGCGGGTCGTCGATGTTGGCGTCGGGATATGGCCACGGCGTGTACTCCGAGAATCGGTCGATTTCGTGGTCGATGGCGCAGACGATCCATTCGCGCTGGAGCCGTCCGTCGCGCACGAGCGCATCAAGGGTACGGTTGACGCACCACGTGTCGTATCGGGCGCTGCGGGGATGCGCAAAGACATTTTGACCGTCGGTCATATAAATGACCGGATACCGCTTTTGCTTATCCAGATCGTAAGAGTCGGGCGTATATATGCGCACCGTGCGTTTAAACTTGTCCAGCGGGGAGTAAAAATCCTCTATGATTTCAATTTTTGACATCGTCCCTATCCGTAAAACGACATAAAACCATGCGCTCACCTCATGTGAGTGCAAAGCCCACATACACCTCCATAAAAAAAGAAACACGAATTTTCTACACGCATTCCCGTTCCCTGAGAATTTCAGCGTCTCTCGTCCCCCTCCCACGTCTAAGACGGCTTGAAACTGTAGTAATGTTCCGGTATAAATTGAATTTTATTTTTACAGATGGCGAGTGTCTTTGGCGAATTTGAGCAAAGACACTTATGAATGAAACACAGTACATGTTCGCATGAATTTTTGTGCGTTCAAAAGACTGCGAGACAAAATTTTCGGTCTCGCTGTTCCAATGGAGTCGAATATGAAGTCGCGTTTGATGTTCTCGATACTCTGCACAGCCGGTCTTCTTGGGATGTCGTCATGCAATGATTCGACGGACGGGGAGCTGGATCCCAATCCGAATGGCGAATGCGGGAACAATGTCGTTGAGAACGGGGAACTGTGCGATTTTGTCAATGGGGTGGCCGTGGTGAATCCGGCGCTTGCCCAGTCGATGTGCGGGACGGGGGTGATTTCGTCGTTCACGTGTTCGCCGTCCTGCGATCTTTCGGTCAAATGCTCCCCGCTGACATGCGGCGACGGGGTATTGGACGCCGACGAGCAGTGCGACGTGATCGACGGCCAGCCCCGTCTCAACCCGGATCAGATCTCGTGTGACGCCGGCGACACCCTCAAAAGTTTCATCTGTCTTTCGACGTGTGAGGCCGTGCTCACCTGCACGCCGACGGACTCGACGTGCGGCAACGGCGCATGGGATGCGGGCGAGGAGTGCGAAACCATCGACGGCGTGGTGACGCTCAGGGACAGTGCCGCGTCTTTGTGCCCCGAAGGGGAAACGCTTCTTTCCCTGACGTGCACGGACGACTGCACCCCTGCACCGGTATGCACACTCGCCACGGGATGCGGCAACGGACAGATCGACAACGGCGAAACCTGCGACGGCAGTCTTCTGCCCGAAGCCATCGAGTGCCCCACGGGATACGAGCCCAAAGGCCGCGAGGAATGGGTGTGCGCGTCCTGCCAAATCGACGTGATGTCGTCATGTGAACTCCAGGAACCCGCCGACACATGCGGCAACGGGCTGCTCGACGACGGCGAAGCCTGCGACGGCAACCTCTTTGCGGACGACGCCGGGGCGTCATGTCCGGACGGCTATGGCGCGGCCGAACTCGTCTGTGCCGCCAACTGCGCCGTCGATGTCGCCGCGTCCTGTGCCCCCCTGTGTGGCAACGGGCAGATCGACGACGGTGAAGCCTGCGACCTCGTCGGCACCCTTCCCCAGCTCGGCGAGGGCGGTTCCCCCTCATGCGGCGAACACGAAACCCTCATATCATGGAGCTGCACGAACACGTGCAGTGTCGTTCCCGAATGCGATCCGGCTCCCTACTGCGGCGATGGCGTGATCGGCGAGGACGAGGAATGCGACGGTTTGGCTTTCCCCGAATCGATCTCGTGCGTCGACGGCAGCGTCCCGCGAATCCCAAAGGACTGGGTGTGTACTTCCACCTGCAAGCTCGATCTCGAAGCCTCGTGCGCCGTCAAACCCGAATCGTGCGACAACGGCCGGGTCGATCCCGGTGAAGTCTGCGACAACGCGGTCCCCGAACTCACGCCCGTCAGTTGCATGGCCAACGTCAACGACGAAAACTATAAAAATTATTACAACGGATGCACGAGCTATTCGACCTGCAACCAGATGTACTACTGGGGCGCCAATTCATGTTCACAGCTCTGCACCATCGAAAGTACATGCGAGGCGGTGGCCTTTTCGGATCTCAATCTGACGACAATCGCCGACCATATTCTCAACAGCGACTGCCGTACCGTCGATCCGGAAACCGAAAAAGCCACAACAAATGCGGAACTGCTCGGAAAAATTGGCGTCACGACGACACTTTCCATATCCTGGGACGAAACAAGCGGCACGTATGGCGTCAAATTCAGTTCATGGGGAAATGTCAAACCGAACGGTTCTCTCAACACCGACAAATACATGCAGTACGATTTGCTCCATCAGCTCGCCCCGGCTCCCGAACTCTCCGGCCACATGTCATTCTTCTTTACCTACAAACGTACAAACACCGTCCAGTCTCCCAAGAAACTTGCGGTCTTGCTCTATGACGGCGACGCGCAGGTTTCCGTGCTCGGATATGTGGGCACGAACACGTTGAACTTCCGTTATGCGGGCCCGTTTGTATTTCCCGTCGATGGCCTGACCCATCCCTACATCCGCATCGTCAGCGCGGACACCTCCCACTCCGGCCCCGTCGTCATCAAGGATTTGGCCAGCGCCTTTGTAGAAAAGGAATAAACATCCCGGGGTTTGTATCTATAAATCCCGTGACCACAAAGCGCCTTTTGACGGGCGCTTTTTTTATTATATGTGGCGCGGGTTATCCGCCTTTGGCGGATACACCCTGCGCGCGGCGCTATCTCCCTTCGGGTCGATACGCGCCGCCTCTATGATTTTCTTGCCCGGCACTTCTGCCGTGTCGTTTTATAGCAATGTATACAAATTATACAAACCGAAGCGGGGTGTAGACGGGCGGTTCCTCGTCGTCCTCATCCTCGTCGTCCTCAGAATCCTCCAACGCATATTTTCGGAGTTCCGGATATTCGTCAAATATCGACATTTCTTTTAACCCATCGAACTCCTTTAACATCTCCGGCGGGAGAAACGAGGAGAGATCTTCCGGCGAAAAGGCGTCGATCCATATAAAAAATTCATCGGTGTTCTGAGAGGAAATGCCACATACCGCACTCCAAGGGATGTCGCAGAACTGCGGAACACCCCCAAAAGAAAGGCTGGCACGGATACCCTTCTCGTCAACACAAAAATCGTCGATGCGATACCGATAGCTGAAGTTAAGATGGACGATGCGCGAGCTGCACGACTCAGGGACGACCACCCCCTCGCGATCGTGCAGGACATGAACCATGGTCACGCCTTCGCTGAGCAACGCCTGGGCAACTTTGTAATGAGAAATTTCTGACGTGGCTGGAATGATGTTCATCGTTCTTTATATAAGAAGTCGGACAGGCGCCCCGCGCCTGCCCATCTTGTGACTAATTCGCCGCAGGCACAGGTGCCGCCGCAGGTGCTTCAGGTGCCGCCGCAGGTGCTTCAGGTGCCGCCGCAGGCGCGGGTGCCGCCGCAGGCGCGGGTGCCGCCGCAGGTGCAGGCGCCGCCGCAGGCGCGGGTGCCGCCGCAGGC
>CAMCLY010000083.1 GCA_945875805.1 uncultured Myxococcales bacterium
CGGATGTAAAGATCGAACAGGGGGCGCGGGGGATTCCCCCGCGCTTAGGCGCTGCAAGCTGGTTGTGAACGGTTAAAACAGATCGGCGAGTCGGTCGTAGAGATCGCCGGAACCGTGGAGAGCAAAGAGGCGGGGTGTGTGGGAGAGGTCGTCGTTTTCGTCTTCGAACTGGATGTCGATGGTGACGAAATCGAGGGGCTGTGCGCGGTCGACCTGTTCGAGCCATTCGATGAGGACGAGGGCGTTGGGGTCTTCGATGGCGTCCCAATACCCGGTGGATTCGAGTTCTTCGAGGGTGGAGAGGCGATAGAGGTCGAGGTGGTGGACGGTGCGTCCGTTTGCTTCGTACTGATTGATGATGGTGAAGGATGGTGAGCAGACGTGGACTTCTTTTTGGAGATAGGAGGCGGCGATGCCGTGCACGAGCTGGGTTTTGCCGATGCCGAGGTTACCGCGCAGGGCGATGACGTCGCCGGGGCGGAGTCTTGCGCCGAGTTGTCGTCCGAAATCGATGGTTTGAGCGAGAGTTTGTGTTTTCATAGGTGTGAGGTCATGGGGAAACGATGAGTGCGTCGAGGTGTGTCGGCGCGGGAAAGAGAAAACCAAAAAGGTTTGTGCGTTGAATGGAGAGGGCATTGTCGTCCTGGAGCAGGACGATATCTTCTCCGGCCAGGGGACGGTCTTCTACGCTCCATTGGAGGATTTGTCTGTGCCGAAGAAGGGTGTCGGATGAAATCGCGTGGTGGTCGTTTTGGATTCCGGTGAGAAAGGCGAGTCGATCGCGCAAAACGCCGTCTGGTGCGCGAAAGTAGAGTGTGCGCAGGATGTGGTCGTCCGGGAGGGCGCGCAGTTTTTGTAATGCCCAGAGGGCGTTGTAGGTGATGAATGGATCGGAGGTGTGGAGCGCACGAATCAGGGCGTCTTTGAACGCGGGATGTTGGAGGGTACCTGCCAGGTATGCGGCGTGTGTGCTTCGCATGGCATGGCCCGAGGTGATGGCGTCTTCGATGGTTTTTTGCATCTCGGGGGATGCGCGCAACATGGAGACGGTCTGTTCCGGGGTTTGGGTCAACACGTCGAAGGCCAGAGCGGCCACGGCGTCGTCGGGACTTGTGATGGCGTCGCGCAGGATGGGGATGGCGTGGGGATCGTCGGGATGGAGGGCGCGTAAAAATGCGCACTGCATATCGGGCCGAAGGCCGCCAAAGACGTCTGGTGATGGGAGGTCGACCTCGTGTTTGAGGATGAGAAGCGTCCATAATGCGGGTTCGGCGTGGAGGGATGACGGGGTGTCGAGGGCGCGGAGCGCGAGGGCGACGGCGCGGGTTTTGTGGGCGTCGGAGATGGCGTCTGGATGTTGGGTGGCGATGAGGACGAGCGCCCAGCGCGCGAGGTAGGTTTTGCCGTATGGGTCGTCTTTGGGGTTGCGTTCGACGATATCGAGCAGGGAAGTCCAGAGTTCTGGCGTGTTTCCGACGATGTGGAGTGCCTGTGTGGCGATGCGGGGATTGGGGTGCCCTAGGAGTGAGAGCAGGCGGGCGTGCGAGGGGGCATCGTGCAGGTTGACCATGGCGGGCATGGCGTTTTGGAGGGTTTGTTCGTCGCCTGAGGTGAGGATATCGCGTGCGAGCGCTTGGGTTTCCGTGGAGTCGAGGACGGCGAGGTGTCGCACAAATTCGCCATAAAGCGCCGGTGTGGCCTGAATTTTCTGCATGGCCTGCGGCGTTTTCAGGATGGCGTCGATGATCATGGGTTCGGCCTCGCCGTGCAGGTGTTTCAGGACGTCGAGGGTGGCGGCTGGGGTGAGGGTGTCGAGGTGCGCGAGGATCCAGCGCGCGGCGCGCGGTGTGGCGATGGACGCCTGAATGGCGGCGCAGACCTGGAGTTCGTCGGGGTTGACGGATTCGAGGATTTGGAGTTCGTCCTGAGTCAAGGTTGTATTTTCTAAATGTGGAGCCAGGAGGGCAAGAACTCGCCATAAATTGTCGCGTGCGTCGGTGTGTCGCGCGAGTTTGTGCAGGATGGCTTTGAAGAGGAGGTCTGGGGTTCGCTGGTATGCGGCGGCGACGCTCGTCGTCCATGGCGAGAGGGTGGCCAGGTCGGCGTACCGGTTGGCCATGTTGGGCGAGGAGAGGGCCGTTTGGGTGGGCAACGCGCGGAGCAGCCTGGCCTGGGTGGCGTCTGGGGCCTGCGGGGTGAGGGTGGCGTCGAGGGCATCGGCAAATGCGCTTGCGGGAATGAGCCGCGTGTAGGCGTCGAGCGCGGCGCGCCGAATTTCGGGGTCGTGATGATTCTGCATGAGGTCGAGCAGAGCCGGCGCCAGTCTTGGGTTGGCGATGTCACGCGCCTGAGTCAAGGCGTTTCGCACGATATTCGGATCCGCATCGCGAAGTGCATCGAGTGTGTCGGTCAACGTATCGGTTTGTGCATAAAGTGCGCTTGCGGTGAGGAGCATGGTCATGGCCAGCGCGCATGATGTGAGGAACGGCGTGTTGTGAATTTGACGAAACCTGTGGGGGGTGCCGCAAGGAGGCGCGGGGGTTTTGAGGCGCAGCCGAGATAGCCCGCGCGGGAACGCCGTATTGCCCTTGGGCAATAGGCGGCCCGACCGCAAGAAGCGCAGAAGTGGCGTGGTGAATTTCATGTTGAGGGGGAAGTGTCCCCCTGCGTCGCTATTTCGCTTGCGCTCAATACGCGCCGACCCCCTCAGCCCCACCCCCTTGCCCCCTCCCTTGAGGGCGGGGGAGGAAAGTTCAGGAGTGACGGGGCGTTGGGATTATTGGGGCAATAGTGGGTTGGCCGCGGGTTTTGCGGGCACCTGGGACGAACCGACGGTGAAGAGGATGTCGGGAAGTTTCTGGTGGTCGAATCCGACGCCTTTGGGGAGGTTTGGGACGGAGAGCTCATCGGGGGTGAGGATGCGTGCGTGGTCTGGGGTATTTTCGTCGCGGGCGGCGTCGACGGTAACGAAGAGGTTTGCGGTGTCGACTTTGGTGAGGGCGGCCTCGTCGCCGATGAGGGTGAGGTCGATGGTGGCGGGCTTGAAGGAGTGGGGTTTGGTGAGGTTGACGGGGACGATGGGGACGCCGATGACGACGTGTTGCTGGGATTTGGAGACGATGTTGACGGTGACGGCGACCTGGGTGGAGGAGGCTTTGAGTCCGTGCCGGTTTAGGATGACCCATCGGTTGACGGTGAAGGTGGAGGCTTTTCCGGTGAGGTCGATGGGTTCGATGTAGAGCTGGCTGGTGTCAGAGATGACGGATCTCGGTCCTGAGACCTGGATTTCGGCGGGCTGAATCTGGACCTCTCCGAGCTGGAAGTCTGGGAGGAGTTGCCCTGTGAAGGCGTGGTCGGTGGAGATGGCGAGGGTGCGTGTTTCGAGGGGTTCGAGGTTGATGCCGACGAATTCGGGCTGGAATTTTTCGATGTGGACGCCTTCGGGGAGGGAGAGCATGGAGGGCTGTAGGGTGACCTGGACGTTTCCGTCGCGGGGGGGCGGGGTGATGGCGATGGTGCCCAGGTCGTCGCGCGAGATGTCGCGCAGGGTAGAGACGCGTCCGTTGACGCGGATGTTGACGGTGGTTTCGGTGACGCCGCTGACGGAGGCGAAGCCGTCGGGGATGTGTATGACGACGGGGATTTGCTCGAACTCGATGGAGGTGTTTCGGTCGCTGAGGACGACGACGGATAGGATGAGGGTGCAGATGAGGGCGACGATTTTTTGGGGGAGATTGGCCCTGAGTTTTTGGGCAAACGAGGATGGTCGCACGGGGTCTGAGTGTGCGAAGTCTGGGCGGCTGGTCTGGGCGTTCATGATTTGTTCCTCTTGTCCTGCTGGAGTCTCCACGCGCGGAATTTTCGGGCGATGGCGGAACGCCCCGTTTTTTCATTATTTTGCGTCTGTACGAACACTTTGTGGAGGTAGTCTCTGAGGGACTCGCTTGAGAGTCGCCGGGTGAGTTTTTCGGATTGTGCGACGGAAATGGCGCCGGTTTCTTCGGAGACGACGATGACGACGGCGTCGGTGGATTCGCTGAGTCCGATGGCGGCGCGGTGTCGGGTGCCGAGCTGCTGATCGATCTGGTCGTTGGCGGAGAGGGGGAGGAAGCAGCCGGCGGAATCGATGCGTTGATGTCGGATGATGACGGCGCCGTCGTGGGTGGGATTGGCTTTGTATGGGATGAAGAGGGAGACGAGGAGTTCCTTGGTGATGGTGGCGTCGATTTTGACGCCCTGGACCATGTATTGGTCGAGGACGGCGTCCATCTGGATGGCGATGAGGGCGCCGATTCTCCGTTCGCTGAGGAGGGATGCGGCCTTGACGATTTCCTCGATGGCCTGGGCACTGAGGGTTTCGTGGCTTTCGGAGATTTGTGTGGAGAGGGAACCTGTTTTGCCGAACTCGCTGAGTCCTCTCCGGATGTCTTCCTGGAAGATGATGACGATGATGATGATAAACGAGCTGATGAACTGGCTGAGAGTCCAGTTTAGGGTGGCGAGGTCAAAGACTTCGGGGCTTGAGAGGAAGTAGATGGCGACAAAGAGCAGGAGTCCGAAGAGGATCTGCATGGCCTTTGTGCCCCGTATGAGCATGAGGATTTGGTAGAGGAGGTACCAGACGATGAGGATGTCGGCCAGGAGTCTGAGGACGTCGGAAGGCGCGAGTCCGGTGAAGTTTGCGAAGATGTGATCGATCATGGGGCGGCTCCGCATGAAGTGCGTCTTGCGATGCGCGTGAGTTCTGGGTTGTGGACGCGGACGGCGGCGGCGCCGGCCTGGAAGGCGGCGGCGGCAGAGGTTGCGGTGGCGATATCGATGCGCACCTGGTCATTTTTTTGTAGGGGCATGGGTATCCCGACGGCTTTGGCGAGGCATCGTTTTCGGCTGTGCGCGATGAGGACGGGCCTCCCGAGGGCGGCCAGGGCGCATGGGGCCTTGGTGATGAGTGCGAGGTCGTTGTCGAGTCCTTTTCCGAACCCGATGCCCGGATCGACGAGGATGGAGCGCATGTCGCATCCCATGTCCCAGGCGAGCTGGAGTCTCTGGGCGAGTTGTGTGACGATGTTTTGCAGGCAGAGCGGGAAGGTGGTTTCGGGGGCGGAGTGCGGGTTCCAGGCCATGAGGACGAGCCCGGCGTGGTATGTGGCGACGGTTTTGTAGAGGGCGGCTTCGCGTTCTGTAGAGGGCGTTTGGGTGAGGGCGACGTCGTTGACGATGTCGATGAGTTTTTGCTGGAGGGCGCGTTCGATATTTTGCGGGTGTCTTGAGTCGAGGGAGATGGGGATTGAGGTATGGGTGCGTGCCCACCGGAGTGCGAGTTCGAGGCGTCGCCATTCGTCGTCTGGGTGGAGTGGTGTGGACATGGGTCGGGTGGATTCGGCCCCGATGTCGAGGATATCCGCGCCCTGGTCGCACAGTTTTTGGGCGTGTTCGGTGGAGAATGGAGTGTCGTGGTCGCATGCGGAGGAAGAAGAGTCCGGCGAGACATTCCATATCGCCATGATTCTGGGTGGGATGAGGGAGAGCGTTTGTGGGTGGAAATGGAGTGTGCGCACGTGCGCAGAGCGCTGTCGTTGTTGGAGTTTGAGGCAGAACGGGTGTTCTGGGCGAGTCTGGATCAGGTTGAACCAGTCGAGCGCGGTGTTGGGGAGAAAAAAAACGCCGCCTTCGCCGATGGTCTCGGCGAGGGCGGGTGAGAAAAGTCGATTGGGGTCAACGAGTGAAGCGCCCGGTGCAACGGGAATCCTGCGGAATCCCTCGGGGATGTCGTCAAAGTTGGCGCGGGCAGGGATGAAGGCGAAGGGAAGCCAGTTTGGGAGAATGGGCGAATCCGGAGAGGGGGTATCCTGCCCCAAGGATGGCGTCGCCGCGCCCGGAGAAGCGGGGTCGGCGACGGGGTTTGGGAGGATTTTTTGAGATGAATTTACGGCGGCGTCAATGATGATCATGTTTGTCGGGTTCGAGTTCGATGGGGGGGAGGGGGTCGTCCTGGTTGACGTATGAGGTGTCGTAATCTGGGGTGGCGACGGGGTCACGCTCGGATTCGTCTTGGGTAGCACTGTTTATATCGTCGTCGTTTTTGTCTTTGTCGGGATTGAGTTTGGCAAGGCGCTGTGCGAGTCTGGACTGGAAAGCGACTTTTGGAATCCTGGGTTTTTCGGCTGTTTCACGTTCCTTGAATGCGTTTCTCAGGGCTTCGATGCCGTCATTAAAGAGGATGTCGACATCCTGGACGTCGAGGGTTTCAAACTCGATGAGTGCGTCAGCGAGGAGTCTGATTTTGTCGAGATTGTCGTGGATGAGTTGTTTGGCGAGTTCGTAACCGTCGTTGAGGAAACGCCTGACTTCCTCGTCGATGGTTTGCGCGGTGCGCTCGGAGTAATTTCTGGCGTGTGAGAGTTCGCGTCCGAGGAAAGGCTGTTCGTCCTGGTCGCCGAAGGCGATGGGGCCGAGGACTTCGCTCATGCCCCATTCGATGACCATTCTTCGGGCGAGTTTGGTGGCCTGTTCGAGGTCATTTCCGGCGCCGGTGGTGAGCTGATTGAAGATGATTTCCTCGACGATGCGCCCGCCCATGCAGATGGCGATTCGGTTGATGGCGTATCGTTTTGAGAGGCAGAGTCTGTCTTCGGCGGGCACGGAATAGGTGATGCCGAGGGCTCGCCCGCGCGGGACGATGGTGATTTTCTGAAGTGGGTCGACGTCCTCTTTTCCGAGGAGGAGTGTGACGAGGGCGTGTCCGGCCTCGTGGTAAGCGGTGGTTTTCTTTTCGTGTTCGCTGATGACCATGCTTTTTCGCTCGCGTCCCATGGCGATTTTGTCGCGGGCCTCGATGAAGTCTTTCATTTCGAGGGCGGCGGCGTCACGGGCGGCGGCGATGAGGGCGGCCTCGTTGGCGATATTTTCGAGTTCGGCGCCGGAGGCTCCTGGGGTGAGTTTGGCGATGGTTTCGAGGTCGACGTCTGGGGCGATGGGTTTGTCTTTGGTATGGACTTCGAGGATGGATTTTCGGCCGCGGACATCCGGGGTGGGGACGACGACGCGGCGGTCGAAGCGCCCGGGTCTGAGGAGGGCGGGGTCGAGGACGTCGGGTCTGTTGGTGGCGGCCATGACGATGATGCCGTCGTTGGCCTCGAAGCCGTCCATCTCGACGAGGAGCTGGTTGAGGGTCTGCTCGCGTTCGTCATGTCCGCCGCCGAGTCCTGCGCCGCGGTATCGTCCGACGGCGTCGATTTCGTCGATAAAAATGATGCACCGTCCGCTTTTTTTGGCCTGTTCAAAGAGGTCGCGGACGCGGCTTGCGCCGACGCCGACGAACATCTCGACGAAGTCGGATCCGGAGATGCTGTAGAAAGGCACATCGGCTTCTCCGGCGACGCCCTTGGCGAGGAGGGTTTTGCCCGTTCCCGGTGAACCCATGAGGAGCACGCCCTTGGGAATGCGCCCGCCGAGGCGCTGGTATTTGGCGGGATTTTTGAGGAAATCGACGATTTCGACGAGATCGGCTTTGGCCTCGTCGATGCCTGCAATGTCGGCAAACGTGACCTTGTGCTGGTCTGGGGTGAGCATCCGGGCTTTGGATTTGCCGAAACTCATGGCTTTTCCGCCGCCGAGCTGGGATTGGCGGAACATGAAGAAGAAGACGGCGATGAGGATGAGGGTGGGCAGGGAGTAGATGAGGAGGAGCTGCCACCACGAGTCCTCTTCCTGTTCGAGAAATTCGTAGGTGACGGATTTTTCTTCGAGGAGGTCCTGAATGTCGGCGTTCAGGGTGCCGATGGTTTCAAATTTTTCGTGAACCGTGCCGGATTTTTCGTCGGCGATGACGCCCTCTTTTGTAAAGGTTCCGGAGATTTTGTCGCCCTGCACCTGTACGGATTCGATCTTTCCATCGCGCACCGCCTGAGTGAACTCGCTGTATTTAAGAGGGGCGGTGACCTCGTGTCCACCCGAGGTGTGGAAGAAGAGTATGGAAATGAGTCCCAGGCAGAGGATCAAAAAAAAGATTCGGGAGAAATTAAATTTCACTTGGTTTTCCAGATCAAAAAAGTCGTCGAGGTGGCAACTGGCGGGAACGCAAAGGGGGAATGGAATATTTCGTGTTGCGATGCGCTTCTGCGCGTTGAGGGTGCAAAAAACGCGCGGTTACTCTAGTGTTTTGCACGCGGTTGTGCATTAGTTTTTTTGTTTTCCTTGGGGGGGAAGGCGATTTTCCTTGCGTGCATGTGAGCGTTGGAATTTGGGGTGGATGTTTGGTGGGGCGCCTTTTTGCCTTTGGGCAAATACGGCGCCCGTGCCCGCGCTACGGGGTACGCGCGGGCCTTGTGTATGGGGCGTTGGCGTGGTGCGAGGCGTATGCGCGCAGGGGCGGACGGGGCGCGAGAGCGACACGTCCGAGCCGAGCCCATAGCCGAGCGCGCGGGGCGTATCCGCCTTTGGCGGATAGCCCGCGTCCCAGGGGAATTGCTAGACGGTCCAGCGTCGGTGAAACGTCAACCACTCGATGGCGAGGATGGCCAGAGCGATGAGGAGGGCGAGGACCCAGAGGTATTGGGAGGAGGCGGGGAGTTTTTCGAGAAGGGCCAGGAAGGGGGAGGTCTGTGGGGTGTCGGGGGCGTCGTTGAGGGAGACGGAGTTTTGGTCGGGCAGGCGGGTCGGGGTGGAGGAGAGGCAGGATTCGCGCGGGTCGTTGAGATTGGCGGCGAACTCGACAGGCGGGTGGATGTCTGGGATTTGGTAGAACCCGGCGGTGTCGCCGTAGAGCGTGGCGGTGTCGTCGTGAACGGGGATGCCGGCGGTGACGTGGAGGTCGGGGTGGACGATGTCGACGTGTGTGCGTCGGGTTGGGATGGGGATGTGCCATGAGGTTCCGGTGGGGAAACCGCGCTGGGGTTCGGCGTTTTCGTTCATGAGCCAGTCGACGGCATTGATGATGAGGACGGGGAGGGCGACGCGGAAGATGAGGTCGGACTGGGTCAGGCTGAATCCGATGGCGAGGAATTTCTGGGTGTCGGAGGTATGTGTGGCCATGATGGGGCCTTCGATGGCGCGCACGACGAGGTCGGCATTGGGGATATTTTTGAAGACGCTGGCCTGGGTGATGTTGAGGTTTTTGAGGGAGATCCAGCGTGCGACGGGGTGTTTTGTGTTGACGCGCTCGACGATGGGATTGTGGACGGTTTTGGTGGGGAAGGGCGACCATGTCTGGTCGGGGTTGATGAAGATGGCTTTTCCGGACCAGGCGCGAGTGTCGACGTCATGGAGTTTTTGTGAGGAGTTGTCGAGGATGACGATGTCGTGTTGGGCGGTGAATGTGCCGAGGTCGACGGGGGAAGGGGGTGCGCGCAGGAAGGAGACCTGGTAGTTCTCGTTGAGGAGCAGGGCGGCCTCGAGGTAGAGGTTGTCGGTGGTGACGGCGAGGATTCTGGGTTTTGAGAAATCGGGGATTCGGGCGTATGCGAGGTCGTCGAGGGGCATGGGGTCGTTGAGATTTTGCGGGTCTTCGATGTGGATGGACGCGACCATGCGGCTGGAGGTGAGGGTGAGATTTTCGTAGAGCCTGAGTTCGGACGAGCCGGACGCGACGGTGATGGTTTTTTGGGCGATGACGGGGTGTTCGCGGTTGGGATCGAAGGTATTTTCGTCGGAGGCAAGGCCGGAGAGGGTGATTTTGAGGGTCACGGGGACGTCGAAATCGTTTCTAACTTTGAACAGGACTTCAAAACCGAGTCTGTTTGCGATGTATCGTCGGACGTTGAAGGCTTCGATGGCGACGTTTCCGGTGGGGGGGCCATAGGTTTTTTGCTGGAAAGCGGCGTTGTCGGGGAGGATGTCATGGAGGGCTGGGGTGTCGTCGAACTGTCCGTCGGTGAGGAGGATGATTTCGGGTTTTGGGCTTCCGTGGGTGAGGGATGCGGCGAGTTTGAGGGCTTTTTGTATATCGGTGGAGGTGGCCCTGGGGTGGATTTGAGAGATGGCTTTGTGGAGGGCGGATTTGTCGGCCTGGAAGGGCCCCGAGACGGCGGAAACGATGCCGGAGGCTTCGATGATGACGGCGCGGTCGTTGGGCGTCATGTGATCGACGAGTTGGTGTGCGTCATTGAGCGCGCATTCGATGCGGGAAGCGCAATGGTCGTCGGGGCCGGCGCTGGCGGCCATGGATGCGCTGGCGTCGATGATGATGACGGCGTGTCGCGTGGCGGTGTCGTCGTCATTGGGGCGCGGATCCATGAGGGCCAGGGCGATGAGTCCGAGGACGGCCATGAGGATGAGAAAACTGATGAGTCTCCGGAGCCAGTCGTGCCACCGTCGGTGGGAGGTGGTGACGACGTCGCGCCAGAGCCCGAGGTGGGAGACCTGGACGGCGCGCCGTCGGACGCGCAGGAGATAGAGGATAGCGATGAGTGCCGCGCAGATCAGGAGGACGGGGAGAAGGGTCGACGGCGTGTATCCGTTGAAAATCATTTCAGGAATCCTCCGGCACGGAAGACCGTCAGGACGATATCTTCAAATGGGGTGGAGACCGGCGTTTTGAAGTAGAGCATGTGTCGCGTCATGCAATAGGCCTCGAGTCTGAGGCAGAGTGCCTCCATGGCTTTTTTGTAGTTTGCGATGAGCTTTGGGGTCATGGTGATGTCGAGTTGCTCGCCGGTTTCGGCGTCGACGAGGGTGACATCGCCGTGGACGCCCGGGTTGCATTCCTCAGGGTCGACGATGTGAATGACGTACGTTTCAAACTGTTGGTAATGGAGAAAATTGAGGGCGGATTCGTATCCGGTGGGATTCTGGAAATCGCTGAGGATGACGGCGACGCCGCGCCGCTGATTTTGGGAACAGAAGGCACGGAAGGCGTCTTCAAAAGACGTTTTGCCGTTTCCGTGGAGGTTTTCGAGGAATTTAAAGATGTTGAAGATTTGGCCGCGTCCGGTGGTGACGGGGAGGCGGTCGATGATTTTGTCGTCGAAGCCCAGGAATCCGACGCGGTCCTGGTTGCACAGTCCGATGTATCCCAGGGCGGCGGCCATGCGCCGCGCGTAGTCGAATTTCGCGCCGTGGTTGAACATCATGGAGTTTGAACCGTCGATGAGGAAATAGATGCTGAGATCTTCTTTTTCTTCAAAGAGCCGGATGAGGAGTTTTTCGGTTCGTGCAAAGACGCGCCAGTCGAGGGCTCTGAAATCGTCTCCCGGGGCATAATTTCGGTGGTCGGCAAACTCGATGCCCGAGGCGACCTTGCGCGTTTTTCGTTCGGCGCGCAATTTTCCCGTAAAGACCTTTTTGGACATGACGTAGAGGTATTCGATTTTTTTAAGAAACGCGTCGTCGAACAGCATGACGGTTGAACCTGGGGTAGAGAAAAAAGACGAAGGGGGCGTCGGAGTGCGGCGTCCCCTGGCGTGGCGTTTTGAGGGTTATTTTTGTGCGGTTTCGCGCGTGTGTTTGATGAGGTCGGCGAGGATGTCGTCGGTGGAGATGTTTTCGGCGACGCCCTCGAAATTGAGGATGGTGCGGTGTCGCAGGGCCGGGACGGCCGCAAACCGGATGTCGTCGTTGGAGACGTTGAAACGTCCGTCAAAGATGGCGTGGATTTTGGCGGCCTTGATGATGGCTTGTGCGCCTCGCGGGCTCGATCCGAACCGGACGTATTTTTTGACGCGTTCGGAACAGGTGTCCATTTCGGGGTGTGTGCCGAGGACGATTTTGAGGGCGTAATCCTGGACGTGTTCGGCGATGGGCACTTCGGCGGCCAGGGCGCGCAACGTCAATATGTCCTGTTTGCTCATGACGGCGGAGACTTTAGGGGACTCGCCGGCGGTCGTCCGACGCAGGACTTCGTGGAGTTCGTCCTTGTTGGGGAATGGCACGTCGATTTTGAAGAGGAATCGGTCGAGCTGGGCTTCGGGGAGGGGGTAGGTGCCTTCCATTTCGAGGGGATTCTGGGTGGCCATGACGAAAAATGGGGCTTCGAGTTTGTAGGTATGGCCGCCGACGGTGACGCTTTTTTCCTGCATGGCTTCGAGCAGGGCGGCCTGGGTTTTGGGGGTGGCACGGTTGATTTCGTCGGCGAGCAGGATGTTGGTAAAGACGGGGCCTTTTTGGAACTCAAAGACTTTGTTGCCGCGTTCGTCCTCGACGATCATGTTTGTACCGGTGATGTCGCTTGGCATCATGTCCGGGGTGAACTGGATGCGGTTGAACTGGCAGTCGATGGCTTCGGAGAGCGTGCGCACGAGCATGGTTTTGCCGAGGCCCGGGACGCCTTCGAGCAACACCTGACCGTCGGCCAGAAGGCATAAAATGACGCCGTCGATGACTTCGCGCTGACCGACGAGCATGCGCCCGATTTCTTTTCTCAAAATCGCAATTTTTTCCTGAAAACTAGCGACTTCGCTAGCGATATCGCGTGCCATGGTGATGTCCTTTTGTCGAAATGAACGTGGGGTTTTGCCTATTGGGGGCGAATCATGTCAAAATACTTTTGGATGTAGTTTTTATACCCTTGGGGAACTTCGTCGGATTCGAGCACCGCTTCGGCGGCTTTTTCATACGTTTGATACACCTCTTTATAGGACTCGCCGACAAAACCTTTTTGTGCAGAGCGTTCGACGACTTCCTGAGTGGTGAGCTTTCCGGTGTTTTGGAGTTTGAGGGATTCGTCTTTGAACTGGACGTCGGTCTGTGTGGGATCCCCAAGGGTGGCGTCGTGTCCGGCGCGGTAGTCGCCGTCTTCTTGTTGCCCGAGCGCTTGGGCGTCGGCGTTTTGCTGGCCTTGTTGCTGGGCCTGCTGTTCCGCGCCTTGTTGCTGGGCCTGCTGTTCCGCG
>CAMCLY010000084.1 GCA_945875805.1 uncultured Myxococcales bacterium
GTGTACGACGGACGGGTGCTCGCGCGATCCGGAGCCTGTGGAAGCCGTCTGTGGCGACGGCGTCGTCGAAGGCGATGAGAAATGTGACGACGGGAATGTCGAGGCGGGCGACGGGTGCGACGAGACATGCCGGGTAGAACCCGGATATGCGTGTGACCCGGACTGCCATACGGTATGCGGCGACGGCGTGATGACGGACGACGAGGAGTGCGACGACGGTGGAATCGAAGAGGGCGGCCCCTTTGGCGGCGACGGATGTTCCGAAACCTGCAAGGTCGAGTCGGGCTGGACGTGCATCCATGAAAATCGGTTCTCGTACTGTGTTATTCTGCGCTGCGGGGATGGAATCGTCTCGCCGGAACTCGGGGAGGAATGCGACGTTCCGGGCAGTGACGCGGACTATGGCTATGACGATGAACGCGGTCAGGCCGCGTGCACACGGGATTGCACGTTCACGGAGTATTGCGGGGACGGCACGGTCCAGACAGCGTTTGGCGAAGAGTGCGACCTTGGCATGACGGACGAGTCCGGCCTGCCCATCGGCGGGGACGGCAGCTACGGCGGGTGTATGCCAAACTGCCAGCTGGCCTCGTATTGCGGGGACGGCATCCGCGATGCCGAGGAGGCCTGCGACGACGGCGAAGGCGCCGGCATCGACGGCGATGGATGTTCGGCCGACTGCAAGACCATCGAAACCGGATGGCAGTGCGACGCGGTCACCGGCGCATGTTTCCGAATGACATGCGGAAATGGCGTGCACGACGATGGCGAGGCGTGTGACGACGGAAACTTTGTGGACGGGGACGGGTGTTTCAACTGCCGCGCCGAAGCCGGGTATATGTGCCGTTACAGCCCCACCCCTTGTCCCGATGAGATTTGCGGCGAAGTCCGTGAATGCGCCCTGATTTCGGAATTGTACGGCGACGGCGTCATTACGGCGGGATACGAGGAATGCGACGACGGAAACAGAACCGACGGCGACGGATGCACCCAAGGGGCCGTCGACCCGGGGTATTCCTGCCCCATCCCCGGTCAGCGGTGCATCGCCACGGCATGCGGGGACGGCATCGTGGCCTACGGCGAGCAGTGCGACGACGGAAACACAGCCGACGGCGACGGCTGCTCGGCTCGCTGCCGTCTGGAAACCGGCTTTGCCTGCCCGGAACCCGGCAAGCCCTGCGCAATCGGGTATTGCGGCGACGGCATCGTTCAGCATGGTGAAACCTGCGACAACGACATCGTCGAGGAAGGCACCGCCCCGATCGGCGGCGACGGCTGTTCCAGCACCTGCCAAATCGAAACCGGCTACCGCTGCCTTGCCGCCGGCGGCAAATGCGAACCCGTCGATTGCGGGGACGGCAAAATCAACGACGACCCGCTCTTTGTCAGCGACGAGGAATGCGACCTGGGCGAAGACCTCAACGGCGACGGCGCGTCCGGATGCTCGGAGAACTGCCACATCGAACCCGGCTATCACTGCACCTTCGTCGACGGTGAACAGGAATGCACTCCCGGCACCTGCGGGGACGGTTTCCTCGATGTCGGCGAGGAATGCGACGATGGAAACAAAAAAGGCGGCGACGGGTGCAATCCCAACTGCAAACGCGAATCCGTCTTTGAGTGCGACGACGGCAGCTGCAAACCCGTATGCGGTGACGGCGTGACCATGTGGATGCTTCCCGAAGGACTCGCCGAGGAATGCGACGACGGAAACCTCATCTCCGGCGACGGCTGCTCCTCGCAGTGCAAGCTCGAAAAGGGTTTTGAATGCACCGACTTCAAGAGCGCCAAACTCCCCGCGACGATCGACGTCCCTGTCACCTACTACGACTTCATCTACGGCACGATTTCCGGCACAGGCGACGGCTACATGACGCAGGAGTTCACCAACGAGATCAACGCCGATCCCCTCTGCGCCAAAGCCAACCACAAAATGGTCGCCGGCAAAGGCTTCCCCGACTTCCAGATATACGGCGGCAGCGGTTGCCGGAACATGCTCGAAAATGAACTCGACGCCGAAGGCAAGCCCGTCATGAGCAAGCGTTTCACAGCCGCCTCCTGGCCGACCGACAAATGCTACAACAACGACGGCGTCGCCATCAGCACCCTCGTCAAATCGCACATCACGTGCCCCAAGACCTTCTCCTACTGGTATCGCTACACGCCAGGCATCAACAAGGCCATCTCCTCCACCCTGCGGCTCACGCTCGTCAACGAAGGCAAAGGAATCTACGAATTTGACTACGCCAACCCGCGCTCAGCCACCGACGTCAATGGCAAACCCCTTTCTTCCGGTCAGTTCTGCCCCATCAACAACGCGGGCTACAGCGTAGGCTCCACGGCCAATGTCGGCGGCTTCACAAGCGAACTCAACACGTATTTCCAATATAAAGGTGGCGAGACCCTTACCTTCAGGGGCGACGACGACGTCTGGGTGTTCGTCAACAACAAACTCTTCGTCGACCTGGGCGGCATGCAGAGCCTCCAGAGCCGAAGCGGCACCCTCCAGTCCATCCCATACGTCGTCGGTCAGGACGAAGAGGGCCACGACATCACGATGAACCACGATCCCAACCTCGACGTCTACGAAGGCGGCATCTACGAAATCAAGCTCTTCCATGCCGAACGCATGTTCGGAAGTTCCAACTTCACGCTCCAGCTCGCCGGTTTCCTCAACACCGGAAAGGCCGTCTGCGCCTCGGTATGCGGTGATGGCGTCATCGTCGCGGGCGAGGAGTGCGACAACAAAGACCACGTCGACGACGAACAGGCCGTCTTCCTGGGCTGCGTCAACTGCAAACGCCAACCCGTCTGCGGCAACGGCATCCTCGAAGCCGGCGAGGCCTGCGACCCGGGCCACCTGTGCAAAGACGTCTCCTCCGAACTGTGCGAAACCCTCGGCATCTCCTATATCCCCGACGAAGCCTGCAACCTCGAAACCTGCCGCTACGACTCCTGCGGCGACGGCGTCCTCAATCCGTGGGAGGAATGCGACTGCCACCTCCATGAGTGTACCGGGGAAGATCCGGATTGCACGCCCGATTTGATGTGCGAATTTGCCAAAGACGTCCCCTCCGATATCTGCCTTACAGACACCTGCAAGGTCGCTCGCTGTGGTGATGGCATCGTCACCCCCGAGTTCAACGAACTCTGCGACAACGGCGCCGGTAACGACGACAACGGCGACTGCACGACCCTGTGCCAGGCCCCATCATGCGGCGACGGCATCGTTTCCACCCTCCTTGGCGAAGCCTGCGATCTTGGCCGCGACGAAGATGGCAACTCCCTCAACACCGGCGCTTACGGCACCGACGGCAAACCCGGATGCAGCATGGACTGCCGCTTCAAAACACCCTATTGCGGCGACGGCAAACTCCAGACCGCCCACGGCGAGGAATGCGATGACGGCGAAGCCAACGACGACAACGCCTACAACGGATGCACCACCCAGTGCAAACTCGGCCCCCGTTGCGGCGACGGCATCGTCCAGCCCGGCGAAGGCTGCGACCTGGGCGATAAAAACGGCGACTCCGGCGCCTGCTCCAAATCGTGCACTGTCCGCGTCAACTGACGTCACCTGACACCATGTTTTTTTCTGGGCGCGGGCTATCTGCCTTTGGCAGATACGCCCCGCGCGGGCGGCTATGGCGCTGTTGCGCCATACGCCGCCCTTTTTCTATCTGTTTATCCCTCCACTTTGCCCACCGTCGGATCGAGCAGATGAGAGGGCACGACGTGATGAAGTGCGCGCAACAAACTCCCTTTGGCGTTGGGATTGCGCTTTTCTATCTGTGAAAGCAACTGCTTCATTTCATACCGCTGACCACACGCCCCCCTGGTACAAAATGTCTGATGGGTGACGGGAATGTCGAGATACTGGGTCGCCTCAATGAGCAATGCTTCCGGAATATACAACATCGGACGAATCACCACATTCGTGCCATTGTCGGCCAGAAGACGCGCGGGCATCGATTTGAGCTGCCCGTTGAAAAACATATTCATCAACAATGTTTCAATGGCATCATCGCGATGATGTCCCAGCGCAATCTTATGATACCCATGCAATGTGGCCTGTGTATACAAGATCCCACGTCGAAGTCTGGAACACAGACCGCACGGAGATTCTCCCGGTTTCACTTTTTGAGATAAAATTTCCTCCGTGTTGAGATCCTCGCTCCATACTTCATATCCCTCGGCACGCAGGCGTTCCAGCACCTCTTTTGCCGGAAACTCAGGCGCCGACTGATTGAGATGAAACACCCCTATTTTAAATGAAAACGGAACGATTCGCTGGATTGCACTCAAAAGATGAATGAGAAGAAGCGAGTCCTTGCCTCCCGAAAATCCCACCATAATCCGATCCCCTTCCTCGATGAGTTTCCAGGCTATCGAGCATTGGGATACCGCCCGCGTGAGCTTTTTTTCAAGTGGCACTGGAAGATGCGCTATCATATGAATCCCCCGGTAAACAGGCAGAGTCCGAAAAAAACGCAGAACAGAATCCGTGTAGAATAAAAACATAAATATGCAAAGACGTCACGCGGATTCTGAGTGTGACGTCCTTCCTGGACTCTGACGATGAAAGACAAGAAGGCACAAAAAAGCCCGAGAGGATGTGCTCTCGGGCCTGTCGTTTAGGATTTTTTTACGATCTTTGGCTTGAGCAGGACGTTGCCATCGCTGACATGCACTTCAAAGTGGACACTGTCGCAATGATAGGTTTTCTTGATTTTATCGACATTGCGATAGAGGCGACGCAAGAAGCAGTCAAAATCCATGGGCGCGAGAATGTTATTTTCTTTTCTCAGTCTCATGTATTTTTCATAAAGCTCGGTGGCTTCCTTGATATCGGCATCTTCCTTGAGCTTGGCCATTTCTTCTTTTGTCATGGCCTTGTCGGACTGGGCGTTGGCGTCGTTGTCAAAGTCCATCATCATTTCGGACCAGTCCTCGGGCGTCTCGCTTGGATCAGGTTCGACAGGAAGCATGCGGTATTGCTGGAGATTGTCTTCCTTTTCACCCATGAGCAACGCCAGAGCCTGCCCGTCCACGGGCTCACCCGACGTCATGGCCTCGGCCAGGCCCTTGCGAATCAGCATAACCTTTTTCTGAAGCCGCGCAACGAGCACCACCGCCCCAATAATTCCAAGGAACAAAAGCACCACACAGACGATATACATATGCGCCTGAAAAGTCCTTCGCACCATTTCCCCCGCTTTGGTGTCCGTCATAAAAAGGACATCCGAAGACTCCTTTTCGCTCCACATCCATGGCACCCGCGAAATCGACACCTCGGCGCCACCCGACTTGGACGCATACACCTTGTTCGCCTCTATCGCATGGTAATCGATCTCCTGACCACTACTCTGGAATTTTGATGTTTCAAGCGTCTCACGTGTCTCATCCGACGCAAACACCACCCGTTTGCCCTCTTTCCCCCACTGCGGTTTGGAATACACAAGCGCCATCGACACGTAATCGGGCACATACCGTGCAAACGACGACAGCACATCACGCGACATCTCCATCCCGACGACAACCGATCCGACAAACGCCCCATCCTTGAGAACCGGCGCCACCACCGCCGCATACATCTTGCCATCCCAGGCAAAATGCCCAAAAACCTTCTCATGCGTCTGCGCCACCTCCGACAGAACCGGCAAATCTTCGTCAAAGCGTTTGCCCGCCTTGAGTTCCTTGCCCTTTTCCCCCTGAGCCACCAACGTCGACGAAAGCACGCCCGTCTTCAGGGGCACCGCCGCAAACGCAAGCACCAAATCCGGAGAACGTCCCCACCAGTTCTGAACCGGGGTCTGATCCATCATGCTGCCGCGCTCCGCTCGCTTCAGATCCGAAAATTCCGACCTCGACTGCACAACCTGAGACCCGCGCTTTGCCCGCCAGTCCACAAGCGCCTCAAATACCTCGTTATTCCAACGGTTCTTCGTCTGCTCCTTGAGTTCCTGCGGCGTCGCCTGCAACAGCTTGTCGTGAACCGACGAAAGACTCGATACCACAGACGCCGTTTGCGACAACGCCTCTCCCTGAAGCATCAGGCTCATCTCCGCGCTCAGCAACTTCTCGCGAACCTCATCCTGAAGCCGGGAATGCTCCGACTCGATAATCCGCGCCGGAATCAATGACAAACCGTTGGACAGAAACGTTATCGCTCCCGCAAATGCCAAAATAAGACCTACAATCAGTGCGATGGCCTTGGTATACATTATCCCCTCTCATGATGGACGGCGAAATCGCCGCGCGCCATATTGCCACAATCTATGCAAAAATGCACACAGAAAACTCCCTGTTTGTCAAGATCCATGCGCACTTTTTTGACATCTCAACCGGCACTACGCTCTGTCCATAGGGAGGGCACGCTATTCGTCCGCCAAATGGCGCACGAATACGCGTTGCCCGGGCGGCTATCTGCGATACGCCGCCCTTTCTTTGTATCCCCACCATCACCCATGTTCCCGCTTTTTTTCGCACGCTCCATGCGCTACACCTCTTCTCCCACCCCCTCCGCCTCACGCGAACCACGAACCCGACCTTCACTCTCCTCTACATAAGGCCCTTGCCATGACCCTGGATTCCTTTTTTGCATCCCATCCCGCTTTTGCCCTGGCCTTTTCGGGCGGCACCGACTCCGCTCTCCTCCTGGCCGAAGCCCTCCGCGCCCACGTCGACGTCCTGCCCCTGTTCGCACGGACCCCTTTCGTCTCCCAGGAAGAGTTCCAACACGCACAAAAAATCTCACAGACCCTCGGCGCACCCATGTCGATCATCGACATCGAACTCCTGGCCGACCCGGAAATATGCGCCAATCCCCCCCACCGGTGTTACCTCTGCAAAACGCGCATTTTCAGTGCACTCATGACCGTCGCGCATGCCCTCGGATACCCTTGCCTCGCAGATGGCACCAACGCTTCCGACGACGACTCACAACGCCCGGGCATGCGCGCCCTGCGCGAACTCGGCGTGCTTTCCCCACTGCGCGAGGCCGGGCTATCCAAACTCGACATTCGGACTCGCGCCAAATCCCTCGGACTCGACGTCTGGAACAGGCCCTCCCAGACCTGCCTCGCCACGCGCATCCCCTCCTCCGATCCCATCACCCTCGAAAAACTCGCCCGCATCGCCAACGCCGAAAATTCCCTCCACTCCATGGGGTTCGACGATATCCGCGTGCGCCTCATGGGATCTTCGGCCCGCATTCAGACCACACCCTCCCAATGGATCGCCATGGCACACCGCCGAGACGAAATCCTCAAGGCCCTCACGCCATGGTTTGAACACGTCACCCTCGACCTGGCCTGCCGCGATGAGACCGAACTGCCCACCCCCCACTAACCCCCACCCCTTTTCACAAAATCACACGATGAAACAGGATCACCTTCGCTCGCTCTTATCTCAGGTCGCCCAAGGACACATGTCGATTGACGACGCCGTCCTCAAACTGCGCGCCACCCCGACTGCCGAACTCGGATACGCCACGCTCGACATGCACCGGGAACTTCGCCAAGGCATCGGCGAAGTCATTTACGGTGCCGGAAAAACACCCGATCAAATCGTGGGAATCGTCAATGCCATGCTCGCCAGCGGCCAATCCTCCATTCTCATCACGCGTCTCTCCCCAGAGGCCGCACATCATGTGCACAAATCCCTTCCCAACCCCGATTCGCTCCCCTTTGACTACGATCCTCTCTCACGGATCGGAAGCGTCGGTGCCATCCCCGTCCCAGACGGACGCGGAACCATCGTCATCGCCACCGGCGGCACAAGCGACATGCCCGTCGCCGAAGAAGCGGCCAAAACCGCCGAGTTTCTCGGCAATAACGTTACCCGGCTCTATGACGTCGGTGTCGCCGGACTCCACCGACTGCTCTCTCACCAACACACCATCCTCTCAGCCCACGTCATCATCGCCATCGCCGGCATGGAAGGCGCCCTGGCCAGCGTCATCGCCGGTCTGGCCGACTGCCCCGTCATCGCCGTCCCCACCAGCGTCGGATACGGCGCCGCCTTCGGCGGACTCGCCCCCCTCCTGGCCATGCTCAACAGCTGCGCCTCCGGCGTCAGCGTCGTCAACATCGATAACGGATTCGGCGCCGCCTACCAGGCCAGCATGATTAACCACGTCAAATAATGTTATTTTTTTTGTGGGGGGACCAGGCCCCCACGCCCCCCGAAATGCGAACGCGCCCACGCGGCAGGGCCGCGCGGGCGCGTTCGCATTTCATGGGATCATAAGGCTTCATGCTCTGACAACGGCAAATCCTTTGAGGGAATGCTTAGATGCTTCTTTGCAGATTCCATCCTTGTCGTCGGTCAAAGACAAATTCAAAGACAAATTCAAAGACAAAAAGTCAAGCCAAAGCCCACCAAAACTCACACATGACACATGAGCCAGCCGACCACCTGATCGTACCAGACGGCCGAATCGGCGGGATCGAGGACCCAATGCCCTTCGTTGGGGAAATAGAGCAGGCGACTCTCCACGCCCATCATCTGCAAGGCCGTAAACAGTGCGATACCTTGCGACGCACAACACCGGAAATCCTGTTCCCCCTGAACGACAAGCGTCGGCGTCTTAAAATTCGCCACATTGACGTGTGGGGAATGCCTCAAAAACTCGCCCGGACACTCATACGGCGCACCGCCAAACTCAAACTCGTCAAACCAAAGCTCGTCGGTTTCATAAGCCATCATTTCGGTATGAAAAATCCCGTCATGGCTGACAAACGCCTTAAACCGATCGGTATGTCCGAGGAGCCAGTTGATCATATAACCGCCAAAAGATGCCCCGGCGGCCGCAAGCCGGGCGGGATCGGCCTGAGGATAGACCGCCAGCACGTGATCCAAAAAAGCCAGAATGGCCTCGGGACAGGCATCGCTCCAGTGACGGCTGATCGACCGGGTGAGCGCATGTCCATACCCCGTCGATCCCTGCGGGTTGCAGAATGCAACCATGGCCCCCTGTGCCGCAAACATCTGCGCATTCCAACGATAATGGAACTGATCGAGAAAAGCCCCCTGGGGCCCTCCATGAATAAGAAGGATGAGAGGATACCTTTTGTCGGGGTCAAACCCGGGCGGAGTGACGACGTACCCTTCGACGGGCGTGCCGTCGACCACCGTGCAAAGACGCGCCCCGGGATGCATCTCAACGTCGCGGACGGCATCCCCAAAATGCGTCAGAGGACGACGCGTTTCGCTGGAAATGGTTTCCTCGTTCAGCCGAACCGAAAACGGCATGAAGTCCGAAAGAACATAAACGTCAGAAGGCGCACAAAGGGATTCCGAAAGCACGAGAATGCGCGACATGTCGCGCGACACCGCGACGTGCGTGTCGCAATGACCGCTGGTCAGCTGAACCAAATCCCCCGTGCGCCAGTTGAGACGATAAAGCGCAAAATGCGCAAAATCCTGGCATCGCAAAAGGACAAAATCGCCATCACACGGAATGAATTCGTCGATGGAACGATCGAAATCGGGAAGCAGGACCCGGGTCGTTCCTGTCTCGATATCGTAGATCTTGAGACGCACGGCGTCGGCCTCATAGCCCGGAGTCAGCATGGACAGGTAGGCCAGGTGTGAATCATCGAGAAAACGAGGGGCCGTGTCGCATCCGTCGGTATCGGAAATCCGACGTGCCGAGGCCGATTCGAGATCGTACAGATAGACGCTGTTGTTTGTCGACCGGGCGGCCCGGGTGTTTGAAATGGCGGCATCTGCGTTCTGCACATAGGCGACACGCCGCCCGTCGGGTGAAAAGGCGTAATCGCACGAGGATTCGAGCGCAATGGGCGGCGTGTCAACATCCTGCGGGGTGATATCGGTGAACTCGCCTGATTCGACATCAAGGACAAAAAGGTGATTTCTGCGTTCTTCGGTCCAGGCATCCCAGTGTCTGAAAAGAAGCGCATCGGCAATACGGGCGTTGGCCTTGTCATGGCTCAGACCGTAGATCTGCGCGGGCGTCGGAACGATGCCAGTCCTGGCAAAGGTTTCCTGAACTGCGGCCGAACGATAGACCTGACGCGAAAAGAGGATTTTTCGGCCGTCGGCCGAAGGCACGGGACGGCTGGCGCCGCCATATCCATGAGAAAGACACCGCGCATGCCCTCCGTCGGCGTCAGCCACCCAGACCTGTTCGCAATCCTGTTCGTCACGGGCTACAAAATAGATTCGCCCCCCATCCGGGGAAAGCGAAAGGTGCTTGACGCGCCCGCCACACACGTCGATCGGAACCACAGCCCCAGTGCATACATCAATGCGAACGACACGCGTCGACGATGCGTTTTCAGCCAGATCCACACGCCGTATCAGAAGCCATGCGCATTCACCATCGCGCGAAAGGACAAGTTCAACAGGGCGTTCAATTCCAAACAGATCATCAATCGTAAGAGCTCTGGGCATCGTGCGTCCTTTGCTTTTTTTGGGTAAAAAAAAACAGCCCCGAAGGACTGTTTCTAAATGGGGCGTACTGGATTTGAACCAGTGACTTCCACCGTGTGAAGATGGCACTCTACCGCTGAGTTAACGCCCCGTCTTTTGCGTTCATCCGTTTTCCCGTCCGAACACGGGGCGGCTTTTACCGATCCGACCGGAATGTGTCAACAAAAAAAATGCACGTACCAAGAAAACTGACGTTTTTTTTAAATGATGCCGGAACAGTCCTCATGAAACCGACCGTAACGTTGCGCGAAGATTCCATTCAAAAGGGCCGCGCTATTGGCCCCGGGGGCCAATAGCGCGGCCGCGAGGCGTATCGCGGGAGCGCCATGCGCACCGCGATAGCCGAGCGCCACTTTTACTCGCATTTTGGGGACTTCACTTGACCCGATTTGGGAGATCCCCGATACTTGCGCGCGATTTTTCTGTTCCGGAAACCGGGGGACATCATGGCTACGCGTTTTCAAGATTACATTTCACCGACCAAACTTTCGTATCTCGACGGCAAACCGACGACGCTTCACCTGCGCAAATGCCGCATCGTCACTCAGCAAAAGAAGGATCGCCGCGAATGGGTATTTGAACACGGGCTCATCACCATTGGATCGCTTGACGAAAACAACCTCGTCATCAAAGACGACACCGTTAGCCGTTATCACGCCCAGATCATTCAGGAAGATGACGCCTACGTCATTCGGGATCTCGAATCGACGAACGGGACGTGGGTCAACCAGGTCCGCATCAAGGAAGCCTATCTTTCGGCGGGATGTCTGCTGCGGTTTGGCAATGCGGAGTTCATTTTTCAGCCGCTCGACGAAGAGGTGGCCGTGGTGCCCTCCAGCGAGGAAAAGTTTGGGGACATCATCGGCGGAAACGTCAAGATGCGGGAGATTTATGGGATCCTCGAAAAAATCGCGCCGACCAATGCCACGGTGGTCATCGAAGGCGAAACCGGAACCGGAAAGGAAGTCATTGCGCACACGCTGCACAAAATGAGCCTGCGCGCCAAGAAGCCGTTTGTCGTGTTTGATTGCGGTGCCGTCCCTGAATCCCTCATTGAATCCGAGCTTTTTGGGCATGAAAAGGGCTCGTTTACGGGCGCCATCATGTCTCGCCAGGGGCTCTTTGAACTCGCCCAGGGGGGGACGATTTTCCTCGATGAACTTGGGGAACTGAGTCTCGAGCTTCAGCCCAAGCTCCTGCGCGTTTTGGAACAGCGAGAGGTCCGGCGCGTCGGGGCGGCCAAACCCATTCCTGTCGATGTGCGCGTCATTGCCGCAACCAATCGGAAACTCGAAGAGGAAGTCCGCAACAACCGTTTCCGCGAAGACCTTTTCTACCGGCTTTCCGTCGTGCGGCTCTTTCTGCCTCCCTTGCGCGATCGCATTGATGACCTGCCTCTTTTGGTCAAGCATTTCCTAAAAAATTCCTCTTTTAACCGCGATGCCAACGCCAACCTCAAACTGCGTTCCATCTCGCGCGAGGCGCTCAAAGCCATGACGCAATACACTTGGCCGGGCAACGTCCGCGAGCTTCTCAACATTGTCGAACGCGCATGTTCGCTGGCCGACGGGGACTGCATCGAATTATGTGATCTTCCCGATCACGTCGCGAGTTGTGCCAAGCTCGACGATGCCCCCGTCCCGCCCACGACGCCCGTGCTTCTGTCGTCGGCTTCCTCCGACGCCACTCCCTCAATCCACCTCGAGGTGCCCTCCACCACCGATTTTGTCGCCAAACCCTTCCGCGAGGCCAAAGAGGCATGGCTGACCTCCTTTGAGGGCGAATACGTCCGCATTCTCCTTGAACGCAACAACAACAACATCTCCCAGGCCTCTCGTGAAGCCGGAGTGGACCGAAAATACTTCCGCAAACTCATGAAAAAATACGGCGTCACCATCGAAACCGACGCGCCCGACGATGACGAGTAAACCCGGGCCAAACCGACCTCACCCCTGGCCCCACTCATCCCCAGCGTTTCGCCAAAGGCGAAACGCTTCCCCTCAGTTCGCAATAGGCGATGAACTTCGCGTCGAAACTCTCGTTTCTTTGGCTCGTTCATCCCCTTTGCTCACTGGGCTATCGTTTCGTGCCGTCCACTGGACGCCTCTCAACTCTGCCCCGTCCCCCAATAGGGAGAGAAGGGGATTTGTGGGGAGCATGCTTCACAAAAAACAAAAAAAACTTCACCCAAACCCACAAAAAGCCCAGGCAAACACAAAAAGCCCTAGCCAAACCCCGACCTCACCCCCGGCCCCTCTCCCATGG
>CAMCLY010000085.1 GCA_945875805.1 uncultured Myxococcales bacterium
CTTTCCTCAAGAGGGGAACACCCTCAAAATCACACCCTCAAAATCACACCCTCAATATGCGCACGGCGTACGCGCACCAAGAGCGCGAGTACGCCGTGCGCAAGTTTTGAAAGAGGGCAGAACTGGCCCCCAAAAATCACCCAATCTGACCGACGAGGTAACGAACACACTGGCGAGGATCGCTGAATAATCGATCGAGCTGGAGACGATCGAGATGCTGATCGTATCGCGTCCGGATATCCTTGTAACGCTGTTGGGCAAAAGCCACTTGATAGGTGTGATAGTCCAGCGCCATGACGTGCAGGAGATAACCGACATGAGAATCGTTTTCCCATGAAAGGAGCAATGTTTTTTCATCATTCTGGACGATGCGGCGTCTGAACGGCTGGTTCGTGACGCTCTCCAGAACACTCTGAATGTCGGCAATCTGGCGTTGTGTGATGACCATGACTGTCATGAAAAGAAAAAAAAAACGCCGAATCCTAAGATTCGGCGTTCAAACTCCGGAAGAGGGACTCGAACCCCCGACCTAGTGGTTAACAGCCACCCGCTCTAACCGACTGAGCCATTCCGGATCATCCAGCGAAAAACGAAGCCGCGGCATTGCCGGCTCACTGGAAATGCCGCGTTCAAACTCCGGAAGAGGGACTCGAACCCCCGACCTAGTGGTTAACAGCCACCCGCTCTAACCGACTGAGCCATTCCGGAATCTGTCCACCGCCTTTCGACATCGGACGAGGCGGCCTTTTAAACCTGACCACTCATGTCGTCAATAAAAAAATTTCATCCATGTCTTTTTTTTGCCACCCGTTGGCCTTTTCGAGCAATTCGGCGTAAATACCCCTGCATAAAAACCGGGAAATTCCGATCCATGCCTGGTAAAGGAGGGTAGAACTATGAAGCATTCTCGTTATTTTGCGATCGTCGTTTCCATGTTATGCGCAGGACTGAGTGTCTGTATGGGATGTGACGATTCCGTGATTGTCGTCGATGACGGAAGACATCCCCCTGTGCAACCATGCGGACCGGACGGTTGTTCGGATTGCGAAGACTGCTCGGACGACGTCGACGGCGACACAATTGCCAACACCGAAGACAACTGTCCCGATGTCGCCAATCCAGAACAGGAAGATGAAAACATGGACGGGGTAGGTGATGCCTGCTCACCTCAGGATGAACCCCTGGAAGACTCCGACGGGGACACCGTTCCGGACATTTCCGACAACTGCGTTTCTGTGCCCAATCCCGATCAGGCCAATTCTGACGGGGATGAATACGGAGATGCCTGCGGGGAAATCATTCCCGTCAATGATCTGGACGGAGATACCATCCCCGATGACACCGACAACTGTCCAAGGGTCAGCAATCCGGAACAGGCCGATTCCAACGAAAACGGCATCGGCGACGCCTGCGAGCCACCCGAAGATGTCGATTCTGACGGCGACACCATTCCCGATGACACCGACAACTGTCCGGACACCGACAACCCCGATCAGATCGATTCCGACGGTAATGGCATCGGGGATGCGTGCGACCTCAAACCCATCGTCGATTCCGACGGCGACACCGTCCCCGACGACACCGACAACTGCCCCGATGCGGCAAATCCAGGGCAGGACGATTCGGATGGCGACGGCATCGGAGATGTCTGTGATGCCATCGATGGAAAAGGGACGGGAACCAAGGACGATCCCATTGTCATTGCGGTACAGGGATGCGAATACGCATACGAACACAGCGGCAATACCTCGACATCACAAAGCCGGCTCATCCACCGCTATCCGGGATACGAAAGCCTCGACGAATCCGGCCCCGAAGTGTTCTACAAAATCTCGCTGCCTCAGAAGGGAAAGCTCCACGTATACCTTTCCCCAGAACCGGAGGGGGTCGACATCGACATACATGTGCTCAAAACCCTCGACATCTCCTCAAACACGATCTCCGGGGCGGATTTTGTCGCGCGTTCGGATCTGTCCATTTTGCAGGAACTGGACGCAGGAACCTATTATGTGGTCGCCGACACCTACGTCAAAAATGGGGTGGAGAAGTCAGGGGCCTACGCACTGCACGTCGACTTCTCAGCCAACGGGAGCGGGGCCGGAACGGTCGATGACCCGTTTCTTGTCTACTGCGGCGAGCCCGTGCCGCGAGACTATGTATTCTCCGACAGGCGTTCGACCGCGGACTCGCAAAGCAGCGCGTTCGACACGTATGGAAGCAACACGACAAACGAATCCGGAAAAGAGTACATCTATAAGTTTGTCCTGACCACGCGCATGAAAGTCAGTGCCACGGTGCGCCGCCCAGAACCTTCCGGCGTCGATATCGACCTCCATCTTCTGTCCTCACTTGCCCCGGAGCTCATCGCGCGCAGCGACTTTGAAATACTGGAAACCCTCAACCCCGGGACGTATTACATTTCTGCAGACAGCTATAATGGCAAAAATGGCGGATTCGTCCTCGACATTCAGTTCAGAAACCCCTCGCCTGCCAACGACGAACTCTTCAACGATTATATCCTCAAGGCGGTCGATTATCTCAATCAGAACTGGCGCAAAAAGGGCTATGGGTCGAGCGCCTATACCCACGATTTGCCATACGGAAGCGAAACGGTGGCCAAAGGCCCCCTGGCCCCATACACCATGTGCGTCGCCGCCGTGGCGGAAACCATGCTCGTCGCCATGGATCTCTATGCCAGGGATACCGGCGATGACTCTGTCTGGGATCACCTGCCCAGAAAAAGCTGGTCGTCGCAAAGCAGCACGACCATGAAGGGACACCTCTGGGTGGATTCCAACTACTCCAGAGGCTCCGGCGACGCCCTGACTCACTTCGGAATGGGAATGACCACCCCGTTCAAAGAGCTCAAACCCGGATCGTTCCTCAACCTCAACCGTTCTTCCGGAACCGGACATGCCGTCGTGTTTCTGGCCTTCCTCGACGCCAACTGCAACGAATATCAGCAGTGGAACGAAAACATCGTCGGATTCAAGTACTATTCCTCACAGGGAAGCGGCGCCAGCGGCGGTTTCGACTACCGTTATTGCCGATTCGAAGACGAATCCATGTCAGGATGTCCCGGCACGACAGACAAAGCCATCAAAAATTTCACCTCCCAGACCATGCTCAACACGGGCATGATGTGGCATCCCAGCAAATGGCTTAAAACATCCCTGGCTGCCGGCACCGAAGGATATTCGGCTCCCGTCTCCGGATATTTCAACGCCAAAAAATTTAACGGCATCACGGAAGAGTAGGGCCGGAGTCGGCCAGACTCCGGCTCCATATTCTATTAAGCTATTATCCTTTGATTGAGGCGAAAAATCAGATACGATTGTGGCCCGTTCCATTTTCGTAAAGGTCTTTGCTCCATGCAGACAAGGAGTCCGAAAAAATGAAAAAACTGACGATTCTTCTTTTATGCTCATGCCTTGCCTCCTTGCTCGGAGGATGTGAGGACGAGGGGTTCATCAAAGTCTTTAAATGCACGGAAGAGTATCCGTACCTCAATCTCGACGATAACCGATGCTACAAATCTCCGATAGACACCTCAGACGGACAGGAACAGCAGCCGGTGACGGAAGAGGAAACCTCGGATGATGATATCCCTGCCGAAGACACTCCCGAGGATGATGACGTCTAAAAACACGATCGTTTTTTGAGAACGCAAAAAAAGAGTCGTTTTTATCCAAACCGTTTTTTTTAACAGGACCGTATGTCAATCGATTTGGACAAGGCATCTGCCGCGTATTCGGATTTTCTCAGAGCCATGGATATCGGGCCTGAAAACGGGGTCGATGTCCATGAAGCCGGGCGTCTCGTGTCGGAACTGATGGCCAGACGGATGTCCGGGATGTCGTCCTTGAGACCTGTTCTGACGCGTATGGCATCCATGGATCACCACGATCCCGTGTTCGTGCACGGACTGCCATTTTACAGCTTTTGCGCGCATCATTTTGTCCCTTTTTTTGGAATGATCGACATCGAGTATGTCCCGGATGACTGGATGGCCGGACTTGGAGGATTTTGCAGGATAGTGGAGTACCACGCCAGACGCCCTCAGTTTCAGGAACATCTGACGGCGGATATTGCCGACCATATCATGCAGGATCTGGAACCTCGCGGAGTCCGTGTGACGATCGAGGCGAGGCAGATGTGCATGGAGCTTCAGGACCGCGGACAGGCCGTGATTCGAACTCAGGCTGTCCGTGGACAATGGGATTCTATGAAGACGTCATAAAGCAGACGAAAGTCCCATTTTCCCCTGCCTTTTTATCCCGGAATATTACGTCCCATAATACATATTATGTCAACTTATATAGCGAAAGCCAAAAAATGGGCCTCGCGAGAATCCCGCGAGGCCCGATCTTTTTGTAAAAAACGCTCTCCCTCATGCCCTAAATCTGGGCCACGAGATTGTGACGAAGGGTTTTGGACCACATCCCGTCCGAGGTCGAGGTGAAATTCAACTGCTTCAGATATTGCTCGTGTTTGGGATTCTTGGTGCGCGTGGTAAACTCCGTAATCCCAAGACTGCGGAAAAACGGATTCGTGTCGCCAAAGAAATAACGACCAATCCGGCAGTCGCGGAATTTTTCAGTCACATAATCGAGCACAATTTCAATGCGGCCGTCTTCGATGTCGTTATAAGCCAAAAGTCCCGCCACCTCATTGTCGCGAACGTAATACAAAAGATGTTGCGCCGTCTTGTATCTTTCTTCCGGATCGTAGTCCTGGATGTCCTCGCTGTGACGATCCACAAACCATTGAAAATAGTGCGACTGCGCTGACGTCTCGACGGTCTCAAAGCTGCTGTGTACATGATAAAGCCGATATAATTGCACAATGTCGATGACAAGCGCCCCAAGGTTCATCAATGCACCCGGATAAGAACCGGCCAGTACCGCATAGATAATATAGCAAATCGCGCCTATCGCATTGATAATCCAGAGCTTTTTGACACTTGTGCGCGTCAGCGAAAACACAATCAGTATCGATGAAAAATAACCAAACGCCTCAAGTACCATGTGCCAATCGATTCCCATGGGAGTCTCCTGATGAAAGTGACGGGGTGGTCGTCGATGCTCATTGATATAAAATACCTACATGTGGTCGCTCCTGCCACAGCGACATCGACCCTCTATGTATACTTTGCGAAAAACTCAAGAAAAAAAAGAGTTCCCGCAACATTTCACGGATTTCGAGCCCCTTCGGGTAAAATCAGAAGAGGGGGTAGCGGCGTATTGAGCCCAGGGGGCGAAATAGCCGCTCAGGGGGAGACTTCCCCCACCCCACCCTGCCCCATCCCTGCACGAATCCTATTCGTCCAGATCCGGAATCTCGTATTGATGAAGAAGTTTTGTAAACCGCTCGTAGGCAATGAGCAGGCGACGAATGGTCGTCTCGAATTTTTGACGGACATCGGTCCCAAGGCGTTTGGCCGTCATCTCGAACACGATGGAATGCGGCTTGAACGTCATGACGATTTCGCCAAGAGAAACAAGATCTTCCAGGCATTGCGACACACCGCGCTGAACGAGAAACAGATGCCATGGTGTGCACAAATCGCAGCCCTCGGTGGCATCGAGATGTCGCCTGAGATTTCCGCCTAGACGCAACGTGCGATGTCCGAAACGCAAAACGCGCTGTAACGGCGACAACGAGGAGAGGCATACGTTGAGCAGGCAGGGATCCACCGGGGTGACGGCAATGCGGCTGCGCGTGGTCGAGAGCCAGTGATCGATTTTGATTTCCATGCCGTGGAACGTCACAAGCTGAACATTCTGGATTTTTCCCTCCGAGAGAATGGGCGGATTGAGACGGCATCGGGCGCAACAATACCCTATTCCCACGTTATGCAGCTCGTCGAGGTTGGCGACTTCGGCTCCGCAGTCACAGCACGGCACGTCGAGATGATCCAGGGGGGACTGATCGAGGACGCAGGAAACCGCGCGTTCCTGTTTTATCTGCTGAAACAGGGTCAGAGAAAAGCCGTTGGCGTCAAAAAAAGCGGACAGACAGCGAGGACAGACATGCAAGGGTATGGGCTCGAAATCCGTGGGAAGGATGGAGGCATGTCGGCAGATGGTTTGGCAATGGGGACAGGCCAAGCGCACGGGAGCGACGTTTGAATGCACGATCAACTCGCCGGTATCGACACCCAAGACGGCCTGGCATTCATTGGCTCTCATCCATACGCCATGACATTCTGAACAAAGATGAGCCTGCTGAGGCTCTGAAAATTCGGCATTGAGCAACACAGGCTCCATAGAGCCGTGCATTCTCGGACATTGCATGAATATGGCCTCATATCATGAAGGCAGCAGACGTTTACAGAGGAAGAAGACAGAAACGCAGGAACGGCAACGGGGTGATGAATGCGGAAACAAACGCGAGTACGGCAAAACACACAATCAGAACGAGAAAAATTCCCAAGATGAGGTGAGATGCTCGCCTGGAGGCTGGCTTGCCGGTGACAGGCTCGGCACTGGGAAGCGGCGCGGATGCAGGAACTTCCGGTTGACGCTTCGGTTTTGCAAGCGGGCTTGCCGAAGGTGATCCGGGAGAAATGGCTTCGGGAGAAATGGCTTCGGGAGAAATGGCTTCGAGGGGGATCTGTGGCGCGGCAAGTTCCACCGTACGATTGTCGAGGCTGGAGCGTTCCAAGCTGACAGATGGCGCATTGTTCGTGCAATTCCGAGATTTTCCGTCGGTTTTCGGTTCTGTCTCCACCACGGCCACGTCCGCAGAGGATGAGGGCTTGTCCGACGCAGAGTCAGGCGGTTCCAAAGGGGATTGCGCCCCGGTCTGTGCATCGCGGCTTTGGGTGTCAGGCGAAGAGAGCTTCAGCAGGTCACGCTCCTTGGCCACTTTGAGAAGCTCCTTGGCACTTATGCTCAACGTCTGCTCTGTCGCGGCTGGACGAAGCCAATTTTCCTTTTTCCACTTGGGATCGTCGCCGATATCATCGCCATCCGAAAGCCCGAGATCCAGCTGAGGAATCTCCAGACTCGACCATGCATCGGACGTGATGTCGCTCACGGGATCGGCGGAATCGTGATCCAATGCCTCCCCCAGTTCGACCACAAGCGTATTTGAACTTTGCAACGGAACATCATTGGCCCGGGTGGACTCGCTGGCATCGCTGACGACGTCAGCGGGATATCCGAGCCCTGCCACCTGTCTGCGCAACAACTGGGCATCTCTGAGTGACAGACCGGAAGCCAGAATGAGACAGCCGCTTCCGCCAGACCTCAAAGGCAGGGCGATGGAAAGACCATAGCGCTGTGCGGTCTTTTCAAACGTCTCGATCTGAGCCGTCGAAAAATTGCCACCTGGCATGATGACCGAAAACTTCGCCTCGTGCTTCATTTCGTTTTCCTTGAGCAGACGATCACAGGGAGGAGAAGCGCCCATTGCCTTTGGCGCTGGCACAGGGATCTGCATGTTTGCCCTCCCCCGAAGCCTATCCCGGGCAAATCCCGAACGCGGGTTTCACCTCTACCACAGGCCCCATGAGAATACACGCCAAAATTCCACGTACACCGTTCGTGCAAACGGTATCCGAAAACTTGACTTTTTTTGAACAAATTAAACCCATGACTGTTATAAGTTGCCATCATATTGCGGTACTGCCCTTCGTACATCGGGTGTTGTAATTTTGGACGATACGCCTAAACCTCAAACAAATGCGCCAGGTGCGCCAACCTCCAAGCCCCGCCCCAGAAAACGTCTTTTTTTCACCCTCATCGAAAAACTGGGACATCGGTGTATTGCGGATATCGAGGCTTTTGGGAACTTCATCATCCTTTTTGCCCAGATGTTGCTGGCCTCATGCCGCCCCCCCTATCGATTCAAACAGCTCCTCATTTCCATGGAATTCGTAGGGTTCGGTTCTCTCTTTATCATCATGCTCACGGGCTTTTTTACGGGGGCCATTCTGGCCTATCAGTGCGCGTATGCCTTTGGCCTTTTTGGAGCCGAAACCCTGACCGGTTCGACGGTGGCCCTGGCGCTGTGTCGTGAACTTGGGCCCGTCATGGCCGCCATCATGGTCGCCGGCCGGGCCTCTTCGGGCATGGCGACGGTCATCGGCACCATGCGCGTGACCGAACAGATCGACGCCATGAAAACGATGGCCGTCGATCCCGTGCAATACCTCATCGTCCCCAGAGTATGGGCAACCGTACTCATGATGCCCGTCCTCTGTGCCGTGTTTGACTTCGTCGGCATTGTCGCTTCCTACGTCGTCGGTATCGGCTTCGCCGGCGTGGATTTCGGCTCCTTTGATGCCATGATCGACAGCCTTTTGTCCCCGTTCGACGTGCTGGGGGGACTCATCAAAGCCGCCATCTTCGGACTCGTACTCAGCTTTATCGGCTGCTACAAAGGCTTTTATGCGGCCGGCGGCGCCAAGGGCGTCGGCGAGGCCACGACGGATGCCGTCGTCTATGCCTCCGTCGTCGTGCTTATCATCGATTATTTTCTCACCATGGTTTTGTGGTAATTCCACGCAAGTATGCAAAAATTCTCTACCTCATTCAAAGTTGGGTTCGTCGTTCTCCTGGGTCTCGTGATGACCATTGTCATGCTCGTCCGCTTCAGCGTCAACTGGGGGCAAAACGACGGCACCTATCAGCTCAAGGCATACTTCGACGATGCCACGGGACTCGCCGTGCGCTCCAAGGTCATGGTCGCGGGCATCCAGGTCGGGGAGATCGAATCCATCACCCTGGACAACGCCAAAGCCCTCGTCACGTTCCGTGTCCGAAAGGACATCATTCTATATGAAGGCATTCCCGGACAGGACTTCTCAAAAAACGGCGCCACCGTCTCCAAGCAGATTTCCGGCATTCTGGGAGACTACCACCTGGAACTCACCACGGGCATCGAAGGCGGCACCCTCCAGGACGGCGACTTCATTCCAAACGTCATCAAAGCCAGCGGCATCGACGGAGTCCTGTCCTCCGCCGGAGACATCCTCAAAGACGTCTCACAGGTCACGCACAACCTTTCCGCCGTGCTGGGCGGCGAAAACGGAGAACAAAAGCTCGTCAGCCTCCTGACCGACCTCAACGAGACGATGAAAAACGTCCGTGCCATCACGGATGACAATGCCGTCAAAATCGCACGCATCGTCGACAATATCGAACGCATCACTCAAAATGCCGCAGGCATTTCACAGCTCGGCCAGGACGAGTTTCCTCTGCTCATCGCACGCCTCGACGACATCCTCCGCCAGGCGCAAAACACCATGCAGACCATCCAAAGCGGTGTCGGAAACACATTCGAATCGACCCAGGGCGGCATCGCGCAGTTGCGCGAATCCATCGACAAACTCGACCGCACCCTCTCGCACATCGAAACCATTGCCAAAAACGTCGAACAGGGCGAGGGCACCGTCGGGAAACTTCTCACCGACGACTCGATCGCCAACGAAGCCCAGGCATTGCTGGCCGAAACAAGAACCCTCATCCAGCAGGGCACAAAAACCGTCGAATCCGCCAATGACCTCATCTCCCCCCTCTCGGACCTCGCCGTCGATATTTCCCTGCGAGGCGACTACATGGTCAACGCCAACGCGTTCAAAGTCGATTTCGGCGTCAAACTTCAGCCCTCGTTCGACAAATATTACTTTCTTGGCCTCGTCATGGATCCCCACGGCACCACCACCACCAAGACCGTACTCACCGACTCCTCCGTCGACGGCCCCGTCTACGAAACCATCACCACCAACGACGACAGCGTAAAATTCAGCCTTCTCTATGCACGACGATGGCGCTGGTTCACCGGCCGGTTCGGCATCATCGAGAACACGGGCGGCCTAGGCGGCGACGTCGAGCTGTTCGACGACAACCTGAAGTTCAGCTTCGATCTCTTCGCCTTCAACGACAACGAATATCCGCGATTCCGCGGCCTCATGATGCTCTATGCCTCCCTCTTCTTCCCGGGAACATGGGGCAAAACATTCTATCTTACGGCCGGATTTGACGATCCCGGCAACAAGGATATCTTCGATTATTTCTTTGGTATCGGCTTCCGGTTCACCGACAACGACATCAAGTCGCTGATGACCATCATGCCGACACCATGACGTGTCTGTTTTTCTTCTGGGCGGGGGAAGTCTCCCCCTGCGGCGCTTTTTGCGCGGCGTATCGAGGCCGGAGACGGCCGAGATAGACGCGCAGGGCGTGCGTATGGAGGCCAGCGGCCGACATAGCACGCCGCACAAATACGCGCCTACCCCCTCGACGGGGGACACCCCCGTACCCCCGGACTTCACCCCAATGCGAGGTTCTGCCCCATGATCAGAATTGTCTTTATGGGATCCCCCGAATTTTCGGTTCCCACCCTCGAAGCCCTGCTCCATGCGCCCCAATGCGAGGTCTGCGCCGTCGTCACCCAGCCCGACAAACCCACGGGACGCGGGCGGAAAATGCTCCCCCCTGCCGTCAAGGTTTGCGCCGACGCGCACGGGATTCCGTGTTTTCAGCCGCCAAAACTCAAGACTCAGGAAATGTTCGACACCCTGACACAGCTGGCGCCGGATTTCTTTGTCACCATCGCATACGGCAAGATCCTGCGACAGTCGTTCCTCGACATTCCGCGCATTGCGCCTCTCAACCTCCACGCCTCCCTCTTGCCGCGATACCGCGGAGCGGCGCCCGTGCAATGGTCGATCATCCGCGACGAAACCGAGACGGGCGTATGCCTGATGAAAATGGACGCCGGGATGGACACGGGCCCCGTGTACGCCACCCAAAAAACGCCCATCGCGCCCGACGAGACGCCGGACACCCTATTTGAAAAACTTTCGCATATTTCGGCCAGGATCCTGCTCGAACACATCGACGACATCGCCTCCGGAAAGCTCACCGCGCACCCCCAGACGGGAGAGCCCACGACCGCACCGATGCTCGAAAAATCGATGGGATCCGTCCATTTTGACACCGACGCCAGGGAACTTGACTGCCTATGCCGCGGAATCGCCCCTTGGCCAACGGCCCACGTCCTGTTTCAGGGAAAACGCCTTTCCCTCCTCATGACCCATGCCGTCGAGGGCGAATCGAAGGCACAGCCGGGAACCGTCCTCGGCCTGGATTCGGAAACCGGCGCCCTGCACATCGCCTGCAGAACGGGAATTCTGGCCGTCGATGCCCTCCAGCTCGAAGGGAAAAAACGCACCGACGCCAGGAGCTTTTTTAATGGATACCGTCCGGAAGGCGTCCTGCTCGTCCCCGATCTCTCATGACGCCACAAAGACGGGGCAATGTTTGAAAAAGGGGCAATGTTTAAAAAAAAAGCCCCGCAAATGCCCCCCGCCCGCCACACACAAAAAAAAAGCTCCCCGGAAAGGGAGCTTCTTTGGGCAAAAGGAAAATTTCCGTTTGCGATTTCAATATGGATGATTGAAAAAAAAGCGCGATTAGGCGTTTTCCATGGCCTTGAGTTTTTCCTGAAGCGCCGTAATCTGCTCTTTTGTCTTGAGTTTGAGTTTTTTGCACTCCTTCTGGGCGACCTGATCTTCGGATGACATCCAGACCTGAGCGTTGAACGCCTCGACTTTGGCGTCGAGAGCGGCGTGCTCCTTCTGAAGTCTTTCAATTTCCTTCTGAATCTCCTCACGGCTTAATTCGGTCATAACCACCACCTAGGTTTTGAGAGTGATAAAATCATCCGCCACAGAAATCCGGGATCGTATGGCGAAACATCCACGCGCGGTCGATTTTTTACCGCGATCGGACGCTCTTGTCAAAGACAATGCTGTGCAAGATGACCGCGGGCATGGAGTCGAAAAATTGGCGCCCGAAGAAAATCGGGGTTAAGAGACGCACCGCAAAGCCCTATGGGCTCCAACATCCAGAACAAGGGTCTGAAAAATATGGGAAAAATTAAAAAAGTGCTGTTCGCGGCCGGAGGAACGGGAGGCCACGTCTTCCCGGCCATTGCGGTCGCCGATGCCATGCGCACAGTCGATCCGGACGTGGAAATCGCATTCGTCGGCGCCACGCACGGCAACGAGTCGACCTGGGTCGGGAATGCAGGCTACCGCTTCATCCTGCTTGATATCGATTTCATCAAGGGCGCGTCCGTGTGGCGAAAACTCCGGAACCTCGCCGCCATCCCAGGATGCCTTCGCAAAGCCCGTCAGATTTTGCGCGAGGAAACCCCGGATCTCGTCATCGGGGCGGGGGGATATGTCTCGGGACCGCTCGTCTTTGAAGCCACACGTATCGGCATTCGGACGGCCATACTCGAACAAAATGCCATACCAGGGCTGACCAATAAGATTTTATCCAAACGCGTCGATACCATTTATATCTCGTTTGAACACACCAAAAATCTCCCCGCCAAAAAGACGGTATACCTCGGCAACCCCGTCCGACAGATCGCCCGGACTCAGAACTCTCAAATGCAGGAGGACAAATCCCCGTCCACATCCTGGCAGACCTCATGCCTCGGAAATCCCCTGTCCTCAGACGGCACCCCGATGCACATTCTCGTCTTCGGCGGTTCCCAGGGCGCCATGAAACTCAACACCGACGTACCGAAGGCACTGGCCGCACTCGATAAGGCTTATCTCGGACGCATCGCCGTATGGCATCAGGCCGGAAAAAATAAATGCCGGGAG
>CAMCLY010000086.1 GCA_945875805.1 uncultured Myxococcales bacterium
CCAAGCCTCACCACCTCATGAAATGCGCCCATTAGGGCGCATTTCGGGGGGCGTGAGGGGACCAAGTCCCCCCACAAAAAACCTCCCCCACCCCCCACAAAAAACAAAAGAAAATCACAGGAGGTAATGCTCGAGGTTTCCGGAGTCGATGTCGAAAGCGTTTTGTTCGAGCAGGGCCAGGCTGGTCATGGTTTGTGAGAGTTGTTGGATGAGGGGTCGTTTGTCTGGCGGGGCGGTGGGGAGTCCGTCGATGGAGAGGACGGGCATGAGTCCGCATGCGGTGCCGGTGATGAAGACTTCGCGGGTGGGTCCGATGAGGTCTGTGGGGAGCATGTGTGCGTCCTCGATGATGTGGAAACCGAGTTTTTGTGCGGCGTTTAGAACGAGCTGTCGAGTGAGTCCGACGAGAGCGTACTGAGGCGCGGGGACTTTGAGTATGTTTTTGTCTTCGATGTGTTCGGCGACAAAGAGGTTGTCGGCGGTGGCTTCGGCGACGTAGCCGTCGTGGGTGAGCATGAGGGTTTCGAGGGCGCCGGAGTGGCGGGTTTCGAGCAGGGCGAAGACGTTGTTGAGGTAGTTGTTTGTTTTGATGTTGGGATCGAGGAATCGGGCATCATTGCGTCGGATGTGTCGAGCGATGGTGACATCAATGCCCTGTTGGTATCGCTCCGGGGGATAGAGGGTGATGGAGGAGGCCACGATGTAGAGGGACGGGGCGATGCATTTGGCGGGATTGACGCCGAGGTTTCCCATGCCCCGGGTGAGGACTGGACGGAGATATCCGGATGTGCCCTTGGCATCGAGGGCGGCTTTGGTGAGCTGAACGAGGATGTCGCAAAGCTGTGCGCGCGAGTATGGGAACGGGATTTCGAGTCGCTGTGCGGAGTGAATCCATCGGTCGACATGTTCTTTGAGCATGAGGATTCGTCGGTTGTCGATGCGTATGCCCTCAAAGACGGCGTCGCCGTAGAGGTTTCCGTGGTCGAGCGGACTGAGTCCGGCTTCGTGGAGTTTGAAGATGCCGTCGCGTCGTTCAAAGCCCTGGGAGTCGGTGAAGGCATGGAGGTCTGGGCGTTCCATGCATTGAGGGGTGAGTCCCTGGATGTAGGGCATGCTTAGAAAGACGCGTGTTTTTGCAGCAGTGCGCTGAAGTTCAGCGGCGACGAGTTTGGCGTTCATCATCGTAATGATAACCTTCCTATAAAAAAAGTCGGCGCGTGTGGCGCCGTACGGTGGGTGGCCATGTGGAGTGGCCGAAACACTGGCCATGTGAAGTGGCCGAGTGGGGGTGAACCTATCCCAAATCGTCCCTGGATTCCAGACAGACGTCTTTGACGCGCATGGTGTATTGAATGCCGTCGTAGTGATCGAGTTCGAGGGTACCCAGCAGGGAAACGGGTTGCTGTGTGAGCTGGGTTGTGGTGATGGGGATGTAGGAGGGAATCCATGTGATGAGATCGCAGTCTTTGGCCCTGATGATCGTCCGGATGCTGTTGTTTTTGCAGAGTTTTGCGAATTTGACGGACACGTGTGTGAGGCAGATGGCGGGCTTTGGGTTTTTGCTCCCGCACGGTTCGAGTCTTTGGAGTTCGTTGAAGGTTTCGATGGAGAGTTCATCGGGGTTCATGGCGGCGATGAACAGTTCTTCTTGGATTTCCGGGATACCTTCGAGTTGCTTTGCGATGTCGTTTTGAATGCCGGTGATGACGTCCTGGAGGTGCTGGACTTTGATGGTGAATCCGGCGGCGGCCTTGTGCCCGCCGTATTTTTCGAGGTGTTTTGCGACGGCGTCCAGGGCGTGGACGGCGTGGACGTGGGTGGCGGTTCTCATGCTGGCGACGATGTCGTCGCCGCAGAGCGTGCCGATGGCGACGGTTTTGTTTGTCTGTTCGCGGAGTCGTCCGGCGACGATGCCTGCGATGCCGCTTTGCCAAGTGTCGGATTCAGGGAGAGCGACGAACAGGAAGGGGGAGTTTTGGTCTTTGATGGCGTTGAGTGCGGTCTGGACCATAAATTCCTGCACATTTTTCCGTTCGTCGTTCATCATGCTGAGCTGATCGGCGAGCCCCTGTGCCTTGACTCTGTTTTGGGAGTTCATGAGTTCGATGACGTGGTTGGCGGAAGCCATGCGTCCGGCGGCGTTAATTTTGGGTCCGAGGCTGAAACCGATTTTGGCGGCATCGACGCAACCGGGTTCAATTTTTGAGACGCTGAGGAGTGCGGCGAGTCCTGGGGCGTTTGGGTCATGGTTGATGGCGTGGAGTCCGGTGGCGACGATGGCGCGGTTTTCTTGGTCTCGTAGGGAGACGACGTCGGCGACGGTGCCGAGTGCGGCGAGTTTGCTCATGCTCCGGATAAAGTCCTGGCATTTTGGGTGTGCGTGCAGGAGGGCCTGGGCGAGTTTGAGGGAGATGCCACATGCGGCGAGGTGTGGGTTGGGGTAGTGGCAACCGTCTTGTGGCGGGCATACGACGGTGAAGGCGGATTTTGGGATGCCGGTGCCTTCGGGGAGGTGGTGGTCGAAGACGAGGACGTCGATGTCGTGGGCCTGTGCGTAGGCGATGGCGGTTTCGTCTCGGACGCCGATGTCGGCGGTGATGATGAGGGAGATTTTGTCCTGGACGGCGGCCTGTGCGGCCTGGAGTGAGAATCCGTAGCCTTCGATTTTGCGGTGGGGGATGTGGTAGCTGATCTGGGTGTGTCCGAGGATGCGGAGTGTGGCCTGCATGATGAGTGAGGACATGGTGCCGTCGACGTCGTAATCGGTGACGATTCGGATGTTTTCGTGGTTTTGGATGGCGCGCTGGAGCCGCTGGACGGCTTTGTCCATGTGGAGCATGAGAAACGGGTCGTGGTACTGGCTCATGGATGGGGCGAGGAAGGCGTCGACGTCCGGTCCGGGATTGAGCGGGGGCTCGAGGCGGGCCAGGCAGGAGGCCAGGAGGGGTGAGAGGTGGTTTTGCTGGACGATTTGCTGAGCCCGTCCGTCGGTGTCGACGAAAGGGCGCCAGATGGCATGGCAGAGAGACACGGCGTTCATGGAATCCCCTTTTTTGGTGTGAGATCACGGAGTGCACGAAGGTGCGCAAACCGCGGGTGAAGTTCGATCAAAGATTGGATAAAGTCTAGAGAAACTGGTCGTGTGTGCAGTATTTTGGCGTCGATTTGGGGTACAGGAGGTTTTGACGGCACAGGGATAGTGCACGAAAATGAATTGTGTGACGCGTGGTATGCAAAAAAAGAAGCGCGGCGTATGCTCCGGCCCTTGCGGGCGGGCATAGCCGCGCGGCGCAGCCGTATTTGCCGCAGGCAAATAGGCGCGCGCCAAACACATGGACATGGGTCAAGTTGGAGTTTGGGAAATGGGAAAAGTTCTGATTACGGGGGTGGCGGGTTTTATCGGGTCGCATTTGATGTCGCATTTTCTTGGGCTTGGGGAGTCGGTCGTCGGGCTGGACAATTTTCTGACGGGGAAGGAGGAGAATCTTGCGGCGGTGTTGTCGGAGGATGCGGGGTATGCGGGCCGGTTTGAGATGTGGCGCGAGGATGTGAGGGATTATGGGGCGGTGGAGCGGGCGATGCGAGGGGTGGACTGCGTCTATCACGAGGCGGCGTTGGGGTCGGTGCCGTGGAGCATTGAGGATCCCGGGCTGGCGCACGGGACGAATCTGACGGGTTTTGTGAACATTTTGGAGGCGGCGCGGTCGTGTGGGGTGAGGCGCGTGGTGTATGCGTCGTCGAGTGCGGTGTTTGGGGATGCGCGAGGGATTCCGGCGCGGGAGGGGGAGGAGGGGCATGTGCTGTCGCCGTATGCGGCGTCGAAACGCGCGCAGGAGGTGTATGCGGAGGCGTGGGCGCGGTGTTATGGGCTGGAGATCGTGGGGCTTCGATATTTTAATGTTTTTGGGGCACGTCAGGACCCGAACGGGGCGTATGCGGCGGTGATTCCGCGGTGGTTGGCGGCGATGCGGCGCGGGGAGGCGTGTGTGGTGTATGGCGACGGGCAAGCGACGCGCGATTACTGCCACGTGTCGAATGTCGTGCGGGCCAACGATTTGTCGGGACATGTCGATTTGGGGGGGCATGGATGCGTCTTGGCGCTGAACATCGGATGCGGGGCCGAGACGTCGCTGTTGGAACTCCATGAATTGATGCGAAAACATGTGGAATCGAAATACGGCGTTCGTGTACCGAGTCCGAATTTTATGCCTGCTCGGCTTGGGGATATTGCGCGATCGGTGGCGGACATTTCAGGAGCTCGCGAGGCGATTGGGTATGCGCCTCAGGTTTCGCTGGCCGAGGGGCTGTCGCAGTATGTATGCGAGGGCGCGTAAGGGGTGAGCCTCGACATGTTTTAAAATTTCGTTGTGCTATATAACCTTATATAAAAGTCGCGACGAGAATGCGGATCGCCCCGTGGCGATTCTTCAGGGTGTTTGCATTCAAGGGTGTTTGCCTGGTTTTCATGCGGCCATGGAATTTTAACGTAAATAAACGCATCGGAGGAGATGGAGATGAAACGACCTGTTATTTTATTGTTGGCTACGTTGGCGTGGATGGGGTGTTCGGAGGATTCAGACACGAAGACGTCGCCGGCGGGCTGTGGCAATGGCGTGTTGGATTCTGGTGAACTATGCGACGGAACCTTATTTGCGTCCGGCGCGCGCGTGTGTCCGGCGAGTTACTCTCTGGTGTCTGGGAAGACGGTCAACGATATCAAGTGCAACACGGCGTGTGCGCTGGCGATTGATGGGGTGTGTGAACCCTCGGCGTCGTGCGGGAACGGAAAGCTGGACGGTGACGAGCCGTGTGACGGGGTGCTGTTTGCGGCGGGCACGCGCGAGTGTCCGTCGGGTCAGTCGCTGGTGTCTGGGAAGAGCGAAAACGACATCACGTGTCAGGGGTGTCGCGTGGTGACATCGGGGGTGTGTGAAGTCAAGGCGGTATGCGGCAATGGCGTGGTCGATGAGGGCGAGGCGTGCGACGGGAAGGCGTTTGGCGAGGGCACGCGCGAGTGTCCGGATGGCGAGTCGTTTTTGGAAGGCAAGAGTGAAAACGACATCACGTGTCAGGGATGCCGAGTGGTGACGTCTGGCGTGTGCGCGCCGTCGGCGAAGTGTGGCAACAGCGCGCTCGACGACGGCGAGGTGTGTGATGGCGACAAGTTTGCGGAAAATGCGCGCCAGTGTCCGGAGGGACAGGTGCTTGCGGAAGGCAAGACGTCGGCGGACATCACGTGCAGCGCGTCGTGCGCGGTGGTGACGTCTGGGGCGTGCGTGGACGCGTCCACGGATCCGAAGTGCGGGGACGGTCGCCTGGATGCGGGTGAGCTTTGCGACGGGACGCAGTTTGCCGACGGGGTCCGCGTGTGTCCCGAAGGGAAAATTTTTGCGGAAGGCAAGACGTCGGCGGACATCACGTGCAGCGACGCCTGTGATGTGGTGACGTCGGGGGCGTGCGAGGCGTCCGAACTGGAGTGCCGGATTTCGGATGACTGCGCGGACAAAAACACCTGCCGTGTGACGTATAAATGCGAAAACCACGCGTGCGTGATAGACCATAGTTATGCGGCGTGCACGTCGAGCGAGCAGTGTACGTCGTCGGATGCGCCGTACTGCGATACTGCGAGCGGGTGTTGCATGGCGTGCACCGATGACGCGCAGTGCGGGGCGGGCAAAAAATGTCACACCGACGGCCGGTGTATCGACGAGTGCGCGACGAACGCCGATTGTACGAACAAATCCAAGCCGTTGTGCCAGGCGGGCGCGTGTGTGGCGGCGGAATGCCTGAGTGCCGCCGACTGCACGTGCGGGGGCGAACAGAAGGCGGTGTGCGACAATTATCAGTGCACGTGCAATGACGCGTGCGTCGACACGATGGCGACCGGGCTTTACTGGTGCCAGCTGATGCCTCCCGTTGCCGTGACGTTTGACGACTCGCTGTCCGAGGCGACTCTCCGCGTCGACTACCGGATCGGGAGTGACGTGAATGAAAGTTCGATGAAGGCGCAACTCGTGTACGGATACGAGTCCGGGACGTTTGATCAGACCACTTGGAAGTCGATCGACGCCGTTCAGGATGCCGCCAAAGACGCGTTCAGCGCCAAGCTGAGCAAATCCGCCGTCGCTTCGACGGGCCAGACGTCGGCGTATTACACGTTCAGAATCTGCACCGAAAATTGCGACAGCGCCTCGGCCGTCTGGAAGTACTGCAAGAGCAACACGCAAAAAGCCGAGAGCAACCCCGCCGAATACAACTGCTCCCTCTCCCCCTACATCGTCTCCGACACCGAACGCGGCAATGCCCACAACACCGGACTCGCCCAGATCAGCAGTGGCGACGCCTCGAAGATCATCGTGTCGTATACGTTTGACGATCCCGATTCGAGCATCAAGAGCGTCAACGCCGACACGGCGATCAAACCCGATGCAGGGACGAACGCGACGTTTGCCACCCTGAGCGGGTCGGGCAAAAACAACATGTGCGTGTCGGGCGGTTGTTTTGTGAACGGCACGTCGACCAGTGCGCTAAATCTCCAGGGCTGGAAATCGACGTATGACGTCGCCGGGGCATCCGTCACCCTCAAGGGCATGGCCCTCGGCTCTTCCAACGCACTGTCCATGGCGCTCTGGCGCAATGCGGACGGTTCGCCGAAGAACGTCAAGGTGTTGTATTCGCTCGACGGGACGAATTTCACCATCGTGGAGGACGTGGCGCTTTCGACGAATTCCAAAGACCTCAAGAAATTCCTCGTTCACACGGTGGAGCTCCCCTCGGCGGTCAACGGCAAAACGGGCGTCTCGGTGCGCCTCGTGCCCTACGGTGGCAACGGGGCTCTGCGTCTGGATGACATCGTGATCCGCGAGAAATAGGGTCGTCTGGTGGGCGCGGGCTATCCGCCGTGGGCGGATACGCCCTGCGCGCGGCGCTATCGGCCTGGCGGCCAATACGCGCCGCTTTTTTTATGGAATTGCAATAAAGGCAGAGGGGCAAACCGATGAGTGGTCTCAACCTTGGGTGGTTTTGGGGTGCGGGGATATGTCTGGCGTGTGCGGGGATGCTTGGGTGCGGCGAGACCGAGTGCAAAATGGGCGAGCGCATTTGCGAGAAAAACGTCTCCAAAACGTGCATTGACGGACTCTGGGTATCGGTCGTGTGCGAAAATGCGGCGCCGGTGTGCGACGAGATCAGAGGGTGTGTGGGGATTCAGGCGACGTGCGGCAACGGGATCCTCGAAAGCGCCGAGTCGTGTGACATGTCGCAGCTCGGCGGAAAAACGTGTGATGACGTTTTTCCCGGTCTTGTGGGGACGTTGTCGTGTTCGTCGGACTGCACGCTGGACACGTCGGGATGCCGTGTGCCGGAGTGCGAAGAAAACGCCGCAGAGTGCCGCGAAAATGCGGTGTGGCGCTGTACGGGAGGCGTCTGGGGGGCGGCGCGCACGTGTCAGGGAACCGAAAAATGCGACGCTGCGACGGGGACGTGCAAGCCGTCGGTATGCCGTGACGGGGAGCGCCGTTGCACGGCGCAGACGCTCGAACTGTGCGTGGATGACGTCTGGCATACGGTCGTCGATTGTGCCGAATCCGGGTTGAAATGCGATCCCGTGGCGGCGGCGTGCGTGCAGGAGACGTGTGTCGAGGGCGCCCAAATGTGCGTCGAAGATGAGTCCGGGCAGAATCATGCCGTCGCCGAGTGCGTCCGCAATGCCTGGCAGGCGACGGCGTGTGAACCGGGTCAGACGTGTACGCTTGATGTCGAAAGCGGGGATTATCGGTGCGCGCCAAAGGTTTGTGAAGAAGGCATTTCGTGCGACGGCGACCGTCTCGTCACGTGTCGGTACAACTTGATCACGTCGTCGGTGAACTGCGCGTCGTTGGGCCAGACGTGTTCTGTCGAAGAAAAACGTTGTCTGGATTAAAAAAGGTGGATTGGACTGTCGAGGTGAAGAATGGAACGCGAAGAGCATTTTGAACGCAGTCGTCGGGTCGTCCGGGCCCATGTTCACGAGGGAACGCTTGAGCTGCACAGCCCGCTTGGAAATCTGGCGATGTCTTCGGTGGAGGAGATCGCGTGTTTTAGAAGCCAGATTCACGACGGGGATTTTCTCGTCATGGAGCGCCGTGCGGCTCAGACCTACCGAATCCTCGAGATCATTCAGTCGGGCAGCATTCTCCACGAGGTGTACGAAATCGCCGAGAAGTATCAGCTCGAGTTTGGGTTTGACGAATCGGTGGAACGCGAGGTGGAAGCGCGGATCCGCGCGGGGATAGCGTTTGAGGATTGTGAGGATTTTCGCGAGATTCCGTTTGTGACGGTCGACGGGGCGGGGACGCGGGATTTGGATCAGGCGCTGTATGTGGGGTGTCCCGGTGACGGGTTTGACGATATGTCGCAGCCGCGCGAGGGGGCCAAATACATCGTGTGGTATGCGATTGCGGATGCGTCGTGGTTTGTGCGCCCCGGCAGCGCCCTGTTTGAAGAGGCGTTGAATCGCGGGACGAGCATTTATTTTGCGGACATGAGCGTGCCGATGCTTCCCGGGGCGCTGTCGCGCGGGATGGTGAGCCTGAATGCGGGGGTGGAGCGTCGCGCGCTCGTCTTTGTCATGCAGATCGACGCGCGGGGCGTGTGTCTTCACACGCGGCTTTGCCGCGGCCGTCTGGTGTCGCGCGCCAAGCTCGTCAGCGAGCATGTGTCGGCCTATCTGGCGGATCCCGAACATCATCCATTTTACAGGACGCCTTATGCGCAGAGTCTGCTCAATTTCAGGGATGTGGGCATTTTGCGCCTGCAGGAGAGCCGGACGCGCAACGTGGTGCACTTCACGCGCGTGACGCTCGACGTCGGTCTGACCTCCGATCGCACGGCGTTTCGCCTTGGGTTTGACGACCGGATCGACGTCGACATGTACAACGAGCAGCTTTCGTTGTTGTGCAACATGGAGGGGGCATCGTTTCTCAGCCGTCTGGCGCGTGAGGATCCGGATGTGCTGGCGATATTTCGCAGTCACGAGGCGCCCTCGCCGCGCGATGTGGACGAACTGCATGCGTCGATGTGGGCGCTGGCGCGTGCGCAGTCGATGCCGGAGGTCTGGTATTGGGATCGCGAGCGTCAGAGTCTTTCGGATTATTTTGACGCGTTGCCCGAAGCGAGCCGAGCCCCGGATCCCGATGATTCCGAGCAGATGCGAGCGTTTCGCGTGCGCCAGGCGATGGAACGCCTGGTGCTGATGATGCAGCGTCGCAGCGTGTTTTCGCCCGATGCGGGGTTGCACAGTGCCCTTGGGGTCAATCCGTATGCCCGGTTTAGCGCGCCGATGCGCGAGATCGTCGGGGTATTTACGCATAAGGAGGTCGTGGATGCGGAATTTGAGGGCGGAGCGCAGATGGATCGCGCGGCGCGCGCGGCGTTGCGCCAGCGCGTAATCGAGGCCTCCAATCGCGCGCGCGCCGTCCAGCGCGAGGTCGACAAGGCGGTCGATTCGTGCGCGATATCCCACGTGGTCAGCCATGACTTTGACGTCGAGGCGTCGCGGCGTCCGCGCCGCCGTGGGACGATTCTCGGGATGAAGGCGAGTGCGCTTTATGTCCGGCTTGATGCACCGCCGATCGAACTCAAGGTGTACATCCGCGATATCGTGGAGCAGTCTGGGCAGGCGTGGAACCTGAGCGAGGATATGACGCGTCTGTCTTCCGCCGACGGCGAAAAAACATATATTGTGGGGGATTCGATATGGTTGCGCGTTCTTTTGTATGAACCGGTAAAAAAGAAGTGGCGGGTGATACCGGTTGAACCTCCGAATGCGCAGGAGGGGGTATAGGTGAAGGTGATGCAGAGGGGGTAGCGGCGTATTGAGGCGTAGCCGAAATAGACGCGTAGGGGGAGACTTCCCCCCCCCCACACAAAAAAAGAAACGAAGGGGCAAAGAATGTATCATGATAAGCAAGGGGGGGAAGCGTGCGGGAAGAAAATGCGGGGGATGAACGATGAGGAAGAACTACAAATATATGAATTGATGTAGTTATATGTAGTTTATGAACTTACTTTGATTAATAGAAAGAAAGTAGAATACCATGGAAGTGGCAAATTTGCTTGCCAGTGGTGTCTGAGGTGAGTAAAAGCGCGGTCATCCGCTACTCATTTCGGGTAGTATAAAAAGGAGAATGAAATGGCTGAGATTTTTGACACGTTGTTGCTGCTTGCGCTGCCGGCGTCGGGGAAATCTGAGGTTCGGAATTTTTTGACGAACAAGGATCCTGAGCTGTTCCACATGGGTGAGACGATCCAGCTTGATGACTATCCGTATGTTCATATACAGTTGGTCATTGACGAAGCGCTCAAGGCGATGGGCGAGCCGCGCATTTATCATCATGAGGATGATGCGGGTGGTCGCAACGGCCCCTTTATCGATGCGTATGACTGGTCAGCGCTGATTGAGCTTCTCAACGAGGATTATCATGAAATTCTCGTGGGGAAGGCGGAGAATCCGAAGTTTGCGGCGATCCGTCTGTTTGAACGTCTGGATGCGGCGTCGGTCCGCGTGGGTGGTGAGGCGAAGATTGCGGCGCTGAGCCCGGAAGTGCGTTCGCATCTGGAAGAGAAGTTGGAAAGCGAGGCGCGCGAACTGTTTGATGACAAGATCAAGAACGTGTTGAAATCTCGCGAAGGCAAAACGATTGTGATTGAGTTTTCGCGAGGCGGCCCGGTGGGCGTACGTCCGCTTCCGGAACACTATGGTTATGCGGGTTCGTTGCCTTGTCTTTCGGACGAATTGCTCAAACGCGCGGCCATTTTGTATATCTGGGTGACGCCCGAAGAGTCGCGTCGCAAGAATCGCGATCGCGCGCGTCCCGGCGAGGACAAGTCGATTCTGTTCCATGGTACGCCGGAATCGGTCATGCTTCAGGATTACGGTTCGGACGACATGCTTGAGCTCATGGAGGCCAGCGATCGCGAGAACATGCTCAAGATCGTCAAGGGGGATCGCGTGTTTTATGTCCCGGTGAGCCGCTTTGACAACCGTCGCGATCTGACGACGTTTGCCCGCAAGGATCCCAAGGACTGGAAGCCCGAAGAGATTCAGGCTCTGGACGACGGCATTCGCGACGCCGCCCTCAAGCTCTGGGATGTGTACAAGGCCAATCATTAGTTTTTAGATTTTGTATGTGGGGACGAAGTTCCCCGCACGCACTTCTGAAATGGGAAAGGGCTGCGCGGCAATGTTGCGCGGCCCTTTCTCATTTCATGAGGGATAGAGACTTTGCCATGGATGGGGGGCTGTGCTATGAAAAGCGGCGGGCCAAATGTAGGTCTGTGGATAAAGTTTTGTGACGCGTACAACGTCCTTTTGGTGGAGGCAAAATGAAAATGCGAAAGATTCCCGTGTTGCTCGTCATGGCCGCGTTTCTGTTGCCCATGACAGCGACGGCAAAGCCCGAGAAGCCATCAAAAGAAGCCCGAGCCAAGGAGTCAAAGAAGTCTTCCAAGTCGTCCAAAACCGTCCAAGCCGAACCCCAGAAGGAACCCGAGGTGACGGTCGATTTTTCGGACGAACAGATCATGCTCAACAATCAGGCGGTCGACGCCGCCAATGCCGGCAACTACAAAAAGGCCGAACAGCTTTATAACGCGATGCTTCAAATCGCCGAAATGAACGTGATTTGGGCCAACCTCGGAGGGACGTATCTCAAGGAGGGCAAATGCCTCGAAGCCGCCGAGGCATATAAAAATGTCTGGACTTCCCCCAAAATCAGCCAGATTCCCGCCGAACAAATCGAAGCCGGGGCGACGGCCAAACTCAAGGAACTCGAGCGCCAGTGCAACGCTCAGGTTGTGCTGAACTGCACCCCTGCCGAAATGACGGTGACGATCGACGGCGGTGCCGAGCGCCCGTGTTCGCCCGAGCCGCTTGCCCTCATGCCCGGACGCCATTCGGTGTTTGCCCAGACCTCCTACGGGTTCACGACCGTCGCCGTCGATGCCGAGCCCAACCAGACGACCCAGGTCGCGATCGAGGTGATTGACTACGAAAAAGTCGCCCTCGAGGCGGGCATCACCCCCGAAGAAATTCATCGCAAATCGGTAATATTCAAATCGGTCGGCTATTCGTTTCTTGGCGTGGGCGTGGCCATCGGCGTCGGAGGCGGCGCCCTCCTTGCCACGGCCAACGACTCCTATAACAGCAAAAAAGCCGAATATGATACCGGCAGCGGCATTTATACCAAAGATGAGGTCGACAACGCTTACGACGAAGCCGCGCTCAAACAGAACATTTCCTACGGCATGATCGCCCTCGGCAGTGCCATGACCATTACCGGTATCGTCCTCGTCGTGTACGATGCCGTCAAAATTGTCCCCCAGCTTGAGGAGTTTGAAAAACGCGGCGTGTCGTTGCAGTTTGCGCCGACCGTGTCGCCCAAATTCTCGGGCTTCATGCTGTCTGGCACGTTTTAGCTGGCGCGCGGCTATCCCCCCTTTGGGGGATACGCCGCCGCGGCCGGGGGATGCGCCGGAAGGGGGTTAGACCGGCCGGTTTTGTTTTGTG
>CAMCLY010000087.1 GCA_945875805.1 uncultured Myxococcales bacterium
ATTTGATGGAGGCTGAGGTTGAAGTCATCGTGGGGGCAGACAGGAGTGAGCGGACAGAAAAGCGCAAAAATTATCGCTCAGGCTATCGTGACAGACGTTTCGACATTCGTCTCTCGGGAGCATGGACCTGAAAATCACAAAGCTCCGAACTGGCGGCTATGTTCCCTGTTTTCTTAACCACGGGAAGCGATTTGCGGTTTCATGAATGCAATCCTGTAACTGTTCAGAGACCATGGTGTGATGCTTGTGTCTAATGAGAATGCGAAAATAAGGACATTTTCCATCCACCCTCAAATCGCAATGATCATCCCCCTTTCTAAATCTTATGATTTCAAACTGCTCAGGACAGTATTTATCTAAAAATGTAATGGGCACGCCCATCATCCCCATATAATCAGAAGGAATCGCATCCGTGTAGGGAATATCTATGGCATCACAGTTATCATATTTTCTATACCCATGAGTTCGGATTATGGCATGTTTGCTATATTTAACATTATCCGCCATTGTCATCAAACTGAGCGGGGTATGACGACGCCCATGTTCGATATTCGTCAGCCAAAGACAATTATTTGTCGCCACAATGCGCTCACCGTTTGAATTGATCCGCGCCTCACTTCCATACAACGCATACTCAGACGGAACGATAAAACCACTTATCCAACGTCCCAATCCATTACCCAGCCAGATCTTATTCTCTTTAATCATTGGAAACACCTCCTTGTAGGTAATACAATTGATATTTCCAATAATAAGAAATTTTTTATCTGCTTCGATTATCCAAGTCAGAAACTCTCTAAACAAACTGAACATGGGATTTGTGATCACAAAATCTGATTCATCTCTCAAGGCTCTGATCTCAGCACTGCGAAAATCACCATTCCCTTTCAGATATTTCCATCGAATAGTATCTCTATTGGATCCATTTTGCACTGATTGACGTGTCATGATGAATATTTTACCACGACCACACGTCGATTCTGTATGAACACGTACGCCATCATTCACATCAAACAAGGAAAGTTGCCCCGCCTTGTTCAATTCACTTCCTTTTGAATAAGATGTCGATATAAGCTTTTTCAGACCAAATCGTTCAAAATGGTTGACAAAAAATTTTGTAAAGTTGGACATTTCGGGATCATCACAAGGCAACAATACCGTTTTATCCTTAAACACCTCAGGATCATACTTCACATAAGCGCTTAACTCTTTCTCAATATCTTGATACAAGGTATAAAACTCGTCAGCCTTATTTATTTTCGCCCGAATCATGCCATTTCTACGCGTATTCCCCATCACTTCTCCACGCCAATACCATTCAAAAAACACCCTTTATGAATCAATCTTTTGTCAGTTGATCAAACAAATCTCTCGAGAGCACACGTATCGACGTATTTGCGATGTCGAGCACTATCTTGATCATATCCTCATCTTCCCAACATTCCCCATTTCCTTTCGTATATATCGACACCGCTTGCAACATGATACTGTTGCTTTTATTTGTTATATATTTATTCTCACACAAGTTGGCATTTATGGGCATTCCATAATTTGAAGCCGTCAACCTGTCCAGACGATTTAGAGCGCCGTTGTCATATGTAAGCGTATAAATACTGCCATCGGGACGTTCAATATTCACATCCTGAGTAAGAAAATTCGACCCCTCTAAAAATAGAATGTATGGAAAATGTTGCTCCATTAACATAAAATTAGCGATTTCTCTAATATTCTTATAAGCCCTTTCAATGGCATTACCGGCAACCATGAGAACTTGGTTGTTTTTTTTTACCAACAAATACTCCCGCCTTAATATTATCTATATCTTTACCTTGAAACTTTGCTTCAGAGACGACAACAATCCGCCAACGCCCATGGTCATCCTGTACTTCAATGATCCCTCCATCCGGTCGAATATTTGCGTTGGATACAAACAACGTCTGCCCAAGCGAACTGTCTATTTTTTGCAAATACTCATTTATCTCTTTTTTAGGAATACTATTTCTATATCTAAAACTCAGCTTTGGATATTTTTGTTGCAATCACCTAAGAACAATTTCTGAAACACTGTGGACAGCTTGCTCATGGACTTGCGCAGATTCACCAAAAATACGCTCTGCACCGCCATTTTCTTTCTGTTGTGCTGTCAGCCTGTCCGATTCCTGAATTCCCTTTTTTTCATCCCGGGTCATCCTTTTCGAATCGAAATCCTGCCAGAACGCATTTTCCCAAGGCTTCCCCCTTCCTCTCGCAAAGAACAAAAAGGCAAGTACCGAACTAAAAGAGCAAATCCCCCCTCTCCCACTGGGAGAGGGGCCGGGGGGAGGTCGGTCTCTCTCGCCATTCATGAAGAAGGGGTGACCGTTAGGCCGTGGACGAGGACAAAATCTTAGAACGTCCACCCCAGGTTCATCCCCTGGTACTCCGGCGTCACGTTCAAGTCGATCTTCGGCATGTACGGCGAGGTGCTCGCTTCGACATCTTCACCGGCAAAGTCATAGAGATAACCGGTGAGCACCAACGCCACACCAATGGCCGTAAGACCAGCACCTACGCCAATGAGACCATTAGCGGCTTTAATAGCGGTTTTTCCCGCGTCATTCTTACTGTCGTATTTCTTTCCATTGCCACCTTCTTTAATGGGATTCATGACATTATCATTTTCACTCAACTGATAATATCCCCCCACAGCAGCACCCGCGATAAGGCTTGCGATACCGACACCGCCGGTGACAAAGCCGGCGATACGGACGCCTTTGGCAATCGCCTCGGGATCCTGCGCCACGGTCATGTCGACGTGAACATAGGAGGTGACGCCTTTTTCGATGGTAATTTTCTGGGCGTCCTCTTTGTTGTAACCGTCTTTTCGCACGGCAATGACGTAATTGCCGGTGACGAGTTCGATCGGTTGGGCGTTCTCTTTGAACTCGGCGCTCATGCCGACGCGTTTGCCGTCGATGAAGACGTCCGCACCGGGGACGTTGCTCGTCACAATGACGGATCCCACATCGCCGACGATGATGCTTTTGGCGAGTTTGTCGGCGGACTCTTTATCGGTGACGACACCGGTCGTCTCGCGGAAAATGCCTTTGCCGCTCACGTACCAGACGAGATGCGTCTCACCCCCATCCTTTATCGAACCAAAAATGATGGCCGGAGCACCCAGGGTTTCGCAGGCGGCGTCATAACACGCGATGGAGGCATCCCGATCGCATCCCGTCACCATCTGCATCTCGGTGTACGTGATGTCGCCGCCGTTGGCGTCCAACACCAGATTGGGCGTCGACATCACCACGTCACGCAAGGACTCCAACACCATCGACGATTCCTGGTCTACCTTGCTGCCCAACGCGTCCAGTTTCATCACAGCCACGGTATCTTCGGCCATGGCATCCGCTGCATAACACGCACAACATCCAGCTAAAAGAAAACTGGCCAATCTCTTTTTACCCATCATATCCAACCTCATAATGTATGTTGCATGTTATCCATGCGATGCAATTACAGACAACGTTCATAATTTTCCCATCATACAAGACGGTTTTTTTTGACGCTACCACAATTTTTATTTTTTGCCACACCCATTTTCCTCCTCACCCTTGCAGGACTCCACCCACACACCCATGCGTCGACGCACACAGACGTTCGCCTTTTACCCCATTTTCGCCAATTACAAAAATGAGGCCACTTCGGATGCGTCCACCCTCGCCCAGCACTCAACACCTTGTACAGCTCATGCGCCATCACCTCCTAAACCATTTGATAAAACGCCTGCATCGTGGAACAACTTCAAAGCGGAAAGCCAGACAACAGGCGATTGTGATTCATCCATGACGTGGTCGGTGACGCGAGCCTGCGCCAAAAAAAATCGGCATGGCCGGATTGCTCCAAACCATGCCGATTGTGCATGGGGGATCCCCCTTCACGAGGCAAGCGCCTCCTGGGGTTATTCCGCCTGAGCCTCTTTTTCCAACGCGGGGGCGGACTCTTTCTTCTTTTCTTTTTTGACCGTCGCGTTCCAAATCCGGATGCTCAACCCCAACCCGACGAGGATGAAGGGCAACATGCACAGCGGCCAGACATACCAGTTGTCAGGATCGGCCGCATAGTCGGCCCCGTCTCGCGTGACGTCCGGCAGAATCCGTCCCAACAAAAAGGCCTGGGCGCCGCTGCCGAGATAGACGAACGCATCGATAATCCCCGTGGCGATGCCCGCATTTTTGCTTCCGCCAAAATCCATCGTCGCCGTTCCAGAAAGCATCCCATGGACGCCGATGACGCACAGACTCATAAACGCAAACGTCACCCCGAACATCACGTTGTGCAGCACGGCAAACAGGCATCCGCACCCCACGAGAAGTCCCGCATAGAGAATCGTCGCCACCGGACCGCGGCGCGACTTGAACACGTGGTCCGAAATGATCCCCGCAAAAATGCCCGACAAAATACCCGCGCAGCAGTTCACCATCCCCCAGTTGTTGAAGATGAAATCGTCGTGGTGCGCAGGGATGACTTTGGAGACGGTCGGACCCCACTGCATGATGGCATTTCTCAAAAAACCAGAACAAAATTCGATACACGCAATGGTGATAATGATCGGATTCGTAAGGAGTTTTTTGAAGACCTGGACCGGGCTGAGCGCCGGGCCCTTGTCGTCGCTCGTCGCATCGCCCGTATTGAAATCCTCGAGCCCGGCCTTGCCCGGGGTGTCGCGCACCAGCAAGAACGCCAGCACAAACATGACGAGAAGCACAGCCGCGGGAATGAAAAAGACGAAGTTGACGCCGAGATTGTCGAGGATGATGCGGTTCCAGTCATAGGCAAAATAAAGCCCGAGAGAAATGAGAATCCCAAAAATCCCGCCAATCATGCCGCGCTCGCGCACATGGAACCACGACGAGTTCACCTTGACAATCGATACCGCCCCAAAACTCTGGAAATACATGTTGACCGCATACAGCACGGTGAATGCCACCGACAAATCGATGCCGATTTCATTGCGCTTAAAGAGAAACAATCCCATCAGCGCATTGGCAATGGCCGAACCGGCGGCGCCGATGAGCAACGTCGTCCGGCCGCCAAGCCGGTCGCACAAAGGCCCATTGATCAAAAAGGCACATCCATAAACCACCGATCCAATACCGAAGATATGGCCAAACGTTTCATTCGACATCAAGCCCGCCTGATCCAGACTCGTTTTGGCCACCGCGAGGTTATACCGTCCAAAATACAAAAATGCATACGTAAGCCCGAGAATTATCCAATTCACCCTGCGTCGTGCGAGGAACTCTGCGCTGTGCTTGATCTCAACCTTGGGCAGACGCCATACGACGACGCCGATCACCCCAAGAAGGATGACGATGGGTAAAACTTCAAGTGCAAGTGCTGCTAAAGACATACATTTCCCTGATTTAAAGAGGACACAATCCGCCGCCCGTTCCGGGCACACCAACGCCACGACAGGGGCGTCCATGTTCCGGCTGCACGACTTCCGCCCATGGCACGAAGGGGCATGGCGGCGGGAGGAATAAGGCTAAATTTTGGTGGTCATGCGCGGTTCAAACCCTAATGTGCCCCCACAGAGCCCTCGCGTCCATTCGCGATGGCGGGCACGTTCAAACCCGTGCCGGCTTTCCGGCGTGCTCTCCATAAGCACAAATCAGCCGGCAAAATGCGCGGCCGCTCGAATGGCCGTCGCGCGAAGCTATCCCGCGGGGACATACCCTCCCGCGGGCGCGCCCTCATGACGCAGGCGCCTGTAAAAAGTGGACAAAAAAAATGGCGCCAACGCTTCCAATCCGAAAGCGCCGCGCCATAAAATCACTTGTCGTGATGAAGGGCTGCCGCCTCTTCAGCACTGTAATAAATGATGCGTTGGCAATTCTGGCAACACTCCAACGAGTTCTGCCTTTGTAAGACGATGAACGCCTGAGGCTGCAAACGCATGTGACAACCCGTACACGTTCCGCCGGAAGCCGAGACGATCGCCTCGCCGGAACGGCGACTGCGTATGAAGCGATAACGCGCCAAAACCTGAGGGGAAATCCCCTTGGCGAGTTCGTCCGATTTGGCCTGAAGTTCGGCCACACGACCTTCGATGGAAGCCGCAGCATCGTCGACCGCTTTCTGATCGACGTCGATCTGCGCTTTCAGCGTGTCATATTCCGACTGATGCTTTTCGCTCGACGCCGCGGCTTCCTCGACCGCCTTCGACAGCGATTCGATCTCGCCCTCAAGCTGAGCCATCATTTTTTTGAAGTTCTCAACCTCGCGTTCGAGCGCGGCATAATCGCGAGAGTTCGTTACCGCGTTCAGTTTTTCGTTCGCGTGATCGTGACTCTTTTTCGCTTCCTCAAGCTCGCCGCGTTTGCTTGCCAAAAGACGGCGCGACTCTTCGAGAGCCTCGGTCTGCTGCTCAAGGGAGGCACCAAGATCGCCGAGCAAATCCCTGTCTGCATCGACTTTTGCGCGCCTTTTGTCGACATCCATCCGAAGCGCTTCCTGAGCCAAATCGATCTTCTGAAGGTCGATCAACATTTCGAGCTGCTTTTTCAAAGTCACCCTCTCCGGTAAAAACAAAAATGGCCCGGTGATGCGGAATACACAACACCGAGCCTTTAATCGCCTGCAATGATGATGCGACGGGATTCAAGTACCTGACCGGCACATCGTGTACTTCCTTTTCGCATCGATTCTCCTCTATCAAAATGGACCCACAGGGACTTGAACCCCGAACCCGCTGATTATGAGTCAGCTGCTCTAACCGATTGAGCTATAGGTCCAACCCGACCCATCCAAGGGCCTTCACGCACCCCTATACATCCCTACTCGCGCACATGTAAAGAAAAAACCAAAAAAAATCCTTCCTATCCCCCATCCACCTACACGCAAAAACCTCGCCCCCCATGCCCCGCTTTGTGCTAAAAGCTCCGCCGCTTCCACAACGGATGCCCCAATCAAGAGGTTCTATGCGACACGCCATACAAAAAGCCCTCGACGAACTCCGCCCCATGCTTCAGGCCGACGGCGGCGACCTCACCTTCGTCGACTACTTCAACCGCATCGTCTACGTCCGACTCACCGGCGCCTGCGAAGGATGCCCCCACGCCAATCTCACCATCCAGAACGGCATCGAGGCCAAACTCCTCGAACGCTTCCCCGACGAAGTCCGTGAAGTCCGCGACCTCACGTTCGCCGAAAACTGACACCATGTGCTTCTCCTACGCGGTGTTTTTTGAGGGTGGGGGAAGCCTCCCCCTGCGCGGCTATCGCGCGGCGTATTGAGGACCAAAGGGACGAAATAGCCGCGCGGGCAGAGCGTATGCAGGCCTGCGGCCTGCATAGCTCGCCCCCCCGGCCAAACACGCCCAGCTCCACCCGCATCCGGCGCGATACGCCGCGACCCCCTCATCCCGCCACCCCGTCGGACCGCCCTCACGGAACCCATCGCCCATCATTATACATGTCATGTCGTCCGCAAGACGGACGCGCCCCATGGAGACCAAAGATTATGGATACAAAAGAGTTCGCCGACAAGGCACGTCAAGCGGCCAATGCCGTCCTCTTTGACGATGAACGACCCCTGCAAGGGGATCGCGAGGTGCGCGACATCCGCATCGACGAAGACGCACACGTCCTGACCGTCACCATCGCCGTCGAATCGGCCAACGACATCGATGCACGCGTCGACATGGAAGACGCCATGCGACAGGCCGTCGCCTCCGCCGTCCCCGATGTGGACGTCCGAATCCTCGTCCTCGCCATCGACGGCGTCGACGAACCCAAGGCTTCCTGCGCACACGATCACAAAAGCGACATCCCGCCCAAAAAGGCCATCCCGGGCGTCAAACACGTCTACCTCGTCTGCTCCGCCAAAGGCGGCGTCGGCAAAAGCACCGTGGCCCTCAACACCGCACTTGCCCTCAAAAACGAAGGGCGGCGCGTCGCCCTCCTCGACCTCGACCTCTACGGACCGAGCATTCCCGCCCTGGTCGGGTCGGATCTGCCCCCCATCGTCGTCGGAAACCTCATCATGCCCCCCGAAATCCACGGCCTTTCGGTCCTCAGTATCGGGTTCATGATCGAAAAAGATCAGCCCCTGATGTGGCGCGGCCCCATGGTCTCGGGCGTCATCAACCAGCTGCTCTGGGAAGTCGACTGGTCCGGGCACGACGCACTCGTCATCGACATGCCCCCGGGCACCGGCGACACCTATCTCTCCATCCTCCAGTCCGTCGAAATCGACGCCGCCGTCGTCGTCACCACTCCCTCCGAACTCGCCCTGGCCGACGTCAAGCGCGGCGTCGGCGTCTTCGCCCCCTATGGCGTCCCCATCGCCGGCGTCGTCGAAAACATGGCCACCTACAACTGGGAAGGGCGCGACGCCGTCCTCGACCTCCTCAACGCCGTCCACACCACCGACGACGACTCCAAAAAAGCCCTCGAACGCGCACGGAAAATCCTCGACACCACAAAGGCCATCCGCATCTTCGGCAATCGTACCGCCGACCTGTGCAAAAAACTCGGCCTCGACCTCATCACCTCCATCCCCCTCGACATCGCCCTGCAAAACTGCAACGACGCCGGAACCCCATACATGCTCAACCCGGCAAAACCCGCCATACGCGAGGCTTTCGCCAACATCGCACACTTCCTCATCCGGCGCGAAGAGGCTCTGGTCAAATAACACCAACCCCGTTTTGGCTTGCGAAATGACACGGTTTTATTCATACTTATCGGCACAGTTTGCTAATCATGGGGATGAAAAACATGAGCATCGGTGAAAACGTAAAAATTTATCGCGAAAAATCCGGAATGACCCTGGAACAACTTGCCCAGAAACTTGGGATCTCACTCCTGGACTGCGAAGGCATCGAGTGCGGGCGAAGAATACTCTCCTCTGCCGAAATTCAAAAAATTTGCAGCGTTCTCGACGTTTCGCTCGAAAACCTCCTGACACAGCCCCCGGCCGACTCCACGGCCGAAGAAGGCTCCATCCTTATGCCCGTCGACGAACTCCAAAACCTCCTGGGCAAAATGAAAGAATCCTGACAAGAGTCGGACATCCCATTCAAGGCACCGCTTCTGCGGTGCCTTTTTTTTGCCCCCCTCCTCCATTTCATCTCCCGAGCAAACATGGCGAATGAATACCGAAACTTTTTGTAACAATGGATAAAATAACCTCCATCTCCACTGGAGAATTAAACGCCACTTCCTTATTACGCTCAAATATCGCGAATATCATTTCGCCAACAAACAGAATCAACAAACAACACACATAAAAAACAATATCATTAAGAATTTTAATTAATTTTATAAATTGGAATATTCCTTGAACAAGCCGGACACGCGATCGATCACCAAATCACGGTTCCGTTTTGCGAGATGATATCGTCCCGCGCTCCGTTCTTTTCATAAAGGCAAATTGATGAAGTTTTCACAGATTTCTCTAGGCATGTTGCTGGCGCTTTTTTGCGTCTTTTTCTCGGTACAAAGCGCCATGGCCGCTCCCGATTCCGACTCCGGGCTTGAGCTTCGGATCGGACTCAATGCTCCCGTGTTCAAAGCGACGATCGACGGCGATATCGATTTTAAAAGCGACACCGACACCATCGCCGGATTCGGAATGACGTTTTCTTTAGGATACCGCTTCATGTTTATGGGGGTTTATCTTGAGCAGAATTTGTCCGGAATTTTTGGAGAACAAAATTACGATTATGAAGACAGCCGTTTTTACGGCAGCACATACGGGACGTTGAGGTTTATCGGGTCGTTCGATTGGCTCGAACTCGAAGGGGGCGTCGGACTCGGCGCCATGTACATGGTCAGTGCCCATCCGGACATCATGCTCGACGCTGACGGATCGGCCAGCTCGGCCGTGTGTTTTGCCATGAAGTTCACGATCGGCGCCACGGCGCGCTTTGGAGGCTTTGGCGTCGGGCTTCACCTCGATTACGAACTCGGCATCAACCCCCAGTCCTTCGAGGTTCCCCCCATGATCCCCAAAGTCGATATCATGCAGCTCCTTCACAACGTTCAGCCGGGAATCCACTTCCTGTACAAATTCTAATTTCTACCCCCTCGTCATCTCATGGATAACGCCGGTTCTACATTCCGGCGTCTCCTGATTGATGTGCAAAACATAAACACCACGCTCCCCCATCGAGCTCGCTCCAAAGTACACAAGCTCCCCCAAGCAACACCTGAACATCTTTTGTATCCTTCAGCCCGCATGATGTTTAACAGGACGCCACCTCGTTGCGGTGCCATGCGTTCCAATCATCGCACCCCATTCTATTTTTGCTCACAACTTTTCTTTTCATTTCATATAAAAAGGAAGCTCCATGACAGTCTCTGGCATTTTTATGCGTCTTTTGTTGACCATTTTCTGCGTTTTTTTGGCAATGCCAAACGCCATGGCCAAACTCCAAACCCAATCCGAAGAGACCTCCGAAGCATTTAATGCCACCATGGACAGCTTTTTTATGCCGCCGCACTCCACACTTGGCCCTGAACTGCGGTTTGCACTCAACGCCCAGGTGTTCAAAGCGACGCTCGACGGAGACCTCGATTATACCGATGACACAGACACCCTCGCCGGCGTGGGCGTGACGCTTTCCATCGGCTACCGCTTCATGTTTATGGGCGTATATCTCGATCAAAATCTCGCAGGTATTTTTGGCGAACAAAATCACGATTACGAATACAGCCGCTTTCTCGGCAGCACATACGTGACGTTCAGATTCTTTAAAACCATTTCTATGTTTGAGTTTGAAGGGGGCGTCGGACTCGGCGCCATGTACATGGTCAGCGCCCATCCGGACATCATGCTCGACTGTGACGGGCTGGCCAGCTCCGCCGCAAGCTTTGCCATGAAGTTTACAATCGGAAGTACGGCACGCTTTGGAGGCTTCGGCGTCGGAATCCATCTCGATTATGAACTCGGTATCAATCCCCAAACATACGGTAAATATAATATCACACAGCTCCTCCACAGTTTCCAGCCGGGTATCCACATGTTGTACAAATTCTAATCCCAGAAATATCACCTCCCCAGCATATCATAGACGACACCCCTCCTACATTCCGCCAATCTACGAGTTGAGATTTTCCCACACACGACGTTTTATCCCATCGTTCTCAATCTAAAGTGCACGGGCTACGATTTTTCCCGAGTACTTTTGAGATACCGCCATCAAGGTGTACTCCATGCGTTTTAAACATCACACACACTTCGACCTTGCTCAAAACCCTTCTTTTCATTTCACACAAAAAGGAATCACCATGAAAGTTTCTGGCATTTTTTGGGGTATTTTGTTGGCCATTTTTTGCACCTTTTTTACGACACACCATGCGTCGGCCGCCCCTGAAGTGCGCCTCGGGCTCAACGCCCCCATTCTCAAGGTGAACACCGAAAGAAACAACGATCCTTCCATCGTTTACGACACCACCTACGGTATTGGCGCGTCACTTTCGATCGGCTATCGATTCATGTTTATGGGGGTTTATCTGGAACAGGATCTGGAAGGCATTTTTGGCGAAAAAGATTTCGCAGACAGTCGCTTCCTCGGCGGAACATACCTGACGTTCAGAGTTATCGGAACGTTCAACACCATTGAACTCGAGGCGGGCTTCGGGCTCGGCGCCATGTACATGGCCAGCACACAGCCGGATATCATGATCGACTGTGACGGACATGCCGAGTCAGCAGCGAGTTTCGCCATGAAATTTACAATCGGAGCCACGGCACGGTTCGGAGAAGTGGGCATCGGCCTGCACCTCGATTATAATCTCGGCATCAATCCCCAAACATTAAACGGAGACTATGAAGTGACACAATACCTCCACAACATCCAACCAGGCCTGCACTTCATGTACGCATTTTAGTTCTTTTTGTTTGTGGGGGGACGAAGTCCCCCCACGCCCCCCGAAATGCGAAAAGGGCCCCAGGCGACCCCCAGGCCCCGATTCGCAAT
>CAMCLY010000088.1 GCA_945875805.1 uncultured Myxococcales bacterium
CCCCTCCGGGCACGTCACAAGCGTAGAGGCATCCCTGCACGAAACCTCGCATGTCTGCGTGGCCCCCTGACAGGCATTGTCGGCACAGCCATACTCACACGTCACCTCGACGGGCGCGCCGCTCCCCCCCTCCGGGCACGTCACAAGCGTAGAGGCATCCCTGCACGAAACCTCGCATGTCGCCCCGGCACTGCCGTCATCCACCACCGTCACCACCACAGTTTGTGGCGCCACGCCACTCCAGCGAGCGTCAGAGGATTCGAGGGCAAACGTGAGGATGATGATTTGATTGCCGTCGCGGATGCCATCGTCGACACCTTCGATATCAAACGTCAGGACGCCGCTGCTTGCGGACGACCACGTCTGAACCGGATTGAGCACGCGAAGCTCGGTGTCGTCCTGATGGGTGGCCCTGACCGTCACGCCCTGAGTTGGCTCCTCCGAAAATAGAACACTCAGCGAAACCACGCCGCCACGTTCGCTAACCTCCACCGTCTGCGGCACCACCGTAAAGGACGGTCCATAAAACGGAACATGTCCCGACTCGGAGTCTTCACCGCATCCCGCCAGAATTGCACACACCATCACGCCCAGCGCCATGTTCGGCACCACCCTTTTTCTCCACATGACTCCTATCCCCAACAAAATTCACAAACAGGACGTACAAAACTCGCCCTTCCTCGGTTTCCCTATCGATTCTCAACTGGAAATGCACGCAATTTTCACCTTAAAATCAAAGAATTTCAAAGGCGAAAAAACTACACTTTTTTATCTCTATGAAGATACATATTCAGAGCGTATGGAACTTTTGTAGTTTTAACCCTCCCTGTCTTATGCAGAACGCCCCCACACAAAAAATGGATTCAGCCAGCGAAAATCGAATGGTAAAACACAAACATACAACAGAAACCATACAACCACATATACACACATCAGACCACACCCTGATTTGCTTTTTCTGTAATTATTCTCAAAAATGTGTGATTTAAATGACTCCTTTTGAATCAGGCGTGAAGATAATTCGATGCTCATTTGATTTTTTTGGCAGTTTACAGGCTTTGGAATATGGAATAGAAGCACGGCGGCGTCGCGTTGGACTGCGAATCGCTGAGTTCAGGCTGTAACCTGGGGAGTAAGATGTTGAAGACAAGAAAAAAAGCAGGTCTTTTGGCCGTGTTGTGGCTGGCCTCGGGGCTGGCGGCATGCACGACAGAAATAGAGACTGACGACATCGATTTTGAAAGCGGCATAAGGCTGACGGTGATTCACACGGGTGACATCCACAGCCGTCTGTTGCCGTATGATATGGATCTGATGGCGACAGACGAACGCATAGGGATGGTGCAGGCGAACGAACCCTTTGGCGGGATTGCGCGGGCGGCCACGATCATCCGAAAGATTCGATCGCAGGCGCAGCACAGCCTGCACGTGGACTCCGGCGACGTCTTTCAGGGGGCGCCAATATTCAACGAATACAATGGTGAACCCGAGATTTTTGCGCTGAATTATATCGGGCTCGATGCCTTTGTCATCGGCAACCACGAATTCGACCATGGCGTGCAGAATCTCTATGACAAGCTTTCAAAGGCACAATTTACGATTCTGGCGGCAAACTATCAGTGGAAAAACTCGCAGGGCAACGAGTTCCTGCCTCTGGAGGATGTGGCTCGCCCGTACACGGTGGTCAATGCCAACGGGGTGAAGGTTGCGGTCATCGGAATGGCCAACTACTCGAGCATGTCGTCGTCGACGTATGGCGACAACAACCTTGGCATCACGGTTCTGGAGAACATCCAGGTGGTGCAGAGCTACATCGACGCGCTGAAGAACGACGTCAACATCATGACGATGGTGACGCACCTTGGTCTTGGCGAGGACGAGGATGTCATCCGCAAGACGGACGGTCTTGACATCGTGTTTGGCGGACACCTTCACGTCGTGCTCAATCCGCCCAAGATCATAGCGGACGGTCACGTGGATGCGGACGGCAATCCCGATCCGAAGATGGTTCCGCTCGTGCACTCGGGGGCCTTCATGAAATATGTCGGTCACTTTGACAGCACGTTTCTCCCCGACTACATGGTTCGCCCTGAGCTTTATGAAGGCAAAACGGACAAACATGAATGGGACTTGACGCTGACCAGCCACAAGTACACGCCCCACCCTGTCGATTCCACGATCGCCGATGACGCCGAACTGACCCTTTTGCTGGCCCCTTACGAGATGGAACTCGCCCGTCGTCTCAACTTGCGCTACATCGTCGGTTATGCCCCGCACACGCTCAAGCGGTTTGGCACTGGCGGCAATGACTCCCCACTTGGCAACTTCCTCGCCGACGCCATGGTTTTGCGCCAACGCGTGGAAGCCGACTTCGGGGCGACGAACTCCCTGGGTATCCGCACCGACATCATCCAGGGCCCGGTGACGAACGATCAGCTTTACAACGTGTTTCCGTTCCCAAACAGCGTCTCGTCGATGACGCTTTCGGGCAGCGAGGTGTGGTCTTTGCTCGACTACAACTCGTACCGTTCAATGAACCGCGGATGCTCCAGCCAGCTTCAGGTCTCGGGCGTGCGTTACTCCTTGGACTGCCATACCGCCAAAAAAGTCGTGGACGACTATCTCGAAATGGGATTCCTGTTTGAGTACCAGTATCGGGCCGATGCGTTCCGGCGCCTGTGCACGCAGAGTTCGGAAATGCCTAGCTACTGTCTTCCCGACGAAAACGGGCATTACGAATACCCGAACGTCCGTGGTCAGTCCGATCCCGATAAGAATGTGTATTACGTACACTTTGCCAAGGACATCAAGTTCGTCCGCGGTTCGTGCGAGACGGACGCCGATTGCGCGTACAGCGAAAACGGGGTTTCGTCGTGCGAATGGATAACGGACACGCATCTGGGCAAATACAAGGCCTGTCTCGAAAAACTCCAGCCGGAGTGGTTCTACAAGTTTGCCACGAACAACTACATGGCGCACGGCGGATCCGGATTTACCTCTCTTAAATACAACACGACACAGAGCGATACCGGCGTGGCCCTTCGCGAGGTTCTCCTGGACGGGATCGAGAAATCGAAGTCGTGTCTGGAAATCTGCGTCGACGAGGCGGCAGACTCCGAAAAGGACGCCGTGCGCGCCAATCCTGGCAAATGCACAACGCTGAAAAATTGCAAAGAAGATACGACGGAATTCGAGACGCGCTGGTGCAAGCAACTCTATAAGTACAGCGAACAGGAAGTGTGTCTGGCCAATGCGGACGTGAGCCTCGACGGCACGGGGGCCACGCGATGCGTGGGGCTGGACAAGAAGAGCGCTTACGAGACGTGTCTTGCCGAACAATACGGCGCCTACTGTCTCGACAAGTTCTACACGAGAGACATCGAAGCCTGCCGCATCATGGCCAACATTTCCGGAACGGTCGATGCCAGCGGCAATCCCGTCCCCGCCGGCCTGTGCAACGAGACCGAGGTGGACAGCGCCTATTCGAGATGCGTCGATTCCTATCTGACGGATCCCGTTTATGTCGGTTGTGCGGGGCTGGATGCCGCCAGCGAGTATGACAAATGCCTGGATCAGGCGGCACATACAGCGGAATCCATCTGCATGGAGGTGTCGTGTTTCTTGGCCAGCACGGACGGACGTCAGAACCCCATCAAACCGCATAACGAGTCCCTCGAAGGCCAGATCAGCAGCGGCACCACGAGCTACAACAACGGTCCAGCCATCATGGAGGCACTCCAAGCCGCCGGCTATGACGCGTGTTATTAGTCGCAGTCAGGAGATTATTGATGATGAAAAAACATATGACACCTAAAAACCTGGCTTTACTTGCGTGCCTGACCATTGCCCTCGCAGGGTCTGGGTGTACAGACAAAGAAACCTCCCATTTCGAGGGCGTGCATTCCTTTATCGTCACCGCCATCCCGGATTCCGGGCAGTACGGCACGGTCGACAGCCCCCTGGCAACGACCAACATGTTTGTGGGAAAGGATGCCTTCGGAGTGACGCTTGCGGCCTACGCGGTCGACATCGAGGGCAACCTGGTGTCCGACTTTAACGGAACCGTGGAATTGTCATCCGAACCGGGCGAACTCGACAAAACCCAAATGACATTCACCAACGGAATGGTCGGAAACTGGGTCCTCGGCGCCAACGGAAAGTACACCTACAACGGCGGCGGCGAACGCGTCACCCTGCGCTATGCTTTTGGCGCCACGCGCATCTGGGTCGAAGATACCCAGCGCACGGAACGTACAGACATCCTCGGTCCGGACGGCACCGTCCTCGGCAAAACCACCTGCCTCAACAACAAGGCCACCGAAGACGGGCTTTATTGCGAGCCTTCCCTGGCCACCGGTGTGAGCGAGGAGTTCGTATTTCAGCCGCAGACAATTCGCATGATCCAATACAATCCAGAACATCCTGCGGCACAATCCCCACTTAACAAACAATACGGCCAGATAAAGGCCATGAAAGGACACGATCTCGTCGTGACAAACGTCGTCTCTACGGGATTTTATGTGACCGATCTGGGAGATGACGATTACAATTCGATCTTCATCTTCACGTTCTCCCAGCCGGGCCGCGTCGAAATCGGCGACCGCATTTGCGAAGTGTCGGGCGGCATCGCCGAATTTACCGGCATGACGCAGTTGCAGTTCCCGTCGTGGGGCATCCAAAATAAAGAACAGTCCACGGCCCAGGACATCGACCCGGCCCCCGAGGACGGGGATCAGGGCGTGGGATCCTGTATCGACCCTCTTACCGGCCAAACCCGGCCGTGTACCCAGGAGGAACTCGAAGCCATGGACGCCATTGTCGACTGCAGCGACGTCTACTACGACTACGAGCTGACAAAAGAGGAAAAGAAAGCCTTCGCCAAAATCGATTCACCCGAACCCAAAGCCATCACGAGTTCAAACTTTTTCAAACTCAACAACATCAACGCCCAGGAAGCCCTCGAAAGTTCCGTCGTGACCGTTCAGGATATCCGCCTTTCGACCGAGTTCATCGACTGCGACGACAACGGCAACCTCAAAATCGAAACGGGTACCGCCGAGGCAGAGTGCCGCAATACGTGCACACGAAGCAATACGTCATGCACTGAGCTGTCGAGCCTGACGAGCTATGACCAGTGGCGCGCCTGGACCATCGAGGGCAACGGCGAACTCTCCGTCGCGAGTTCCTCGCTGATCTCCGGTTTTGACATCACCCAGGATCGCTGGAAATACAACGGTTATCAGCCCAACTGGGAAAACAACGGATGCTATCGAAACAGCGACAACGTGACCATGACGTGCGATTCCTGTTACGAATGGAAAGATCCCACCTCAGGCCGACGCATGATCCGATGCGCAGAACGACGTCTCAAACGCCTCACGGGAAATCTCAAACAAGTCCTGCCCGGATGTTCGGGCACGACATTCTGCGATGCGGCCAACTTCAAAACCGAAAGCATGGTCATGAAGGTCATCGAACCCCGATTCACCAGCGATCTCGTGTTTGATGAGGCGTACAATATCCAGGCAGAAATCGCCTTCCAGGAATGCCGCGCCGATACTCAGACCAACGGTTGCCTCGACGCATGCAAGATTTCTTCAGCCTGGTGCTCCTGCGACGCCTTTGCCCAGTATCGCAAGGAATATCCCGTCCCCGGCGCGCCAACGGCCTGTGCCTCGCGCGTCACCCCATAGTCCATCGGCACTTGCGTTCCTGGGATTGTGATACAAACCAGGACGCGCAAACTCGTTTTAATTTCTAAATCTTATTTAAATACCCTTTGGGTCCTTACGACCACCATTCATCAGGAGACGCTTTCATGCAATCGAGATTCTCTCAAAACGGTCACCGTGGCTTCAACAGCATTCGGACAATCGCCAGCCTCGTGGCCCTCACGGCAGTCGCGCCGGCCGCCGCCAGCGCCGGCGATTTTGCCGACACCCGACTGAGCTTCGTCTTCAGCGACGACAACCTTCTTTCCGATCCGGGCGAGTCGTTGATCAATAGCCCGGAAATCGACTTCGGCGCCAGAGATGGCGTAAATTTCCCGTTCGAGAGTCTCAACTCCCAGGACACCGGCGACGAAACGCTTACCCACATCGTCATTTATAAAGAAATGCCGGGTTTTGTGAAAAACCTCACCACGGATGCCGCGTTTGTCGGAAGACTTTCCGTCCTCACCGAGCCTGAAAACGCTTTCGCCGCCGGCGATATCAAACTTCGTGACGCCGGTTCCTATCTGCGCGCCCGATATTCCTTCACCGACGTCGAAATCGACGAAAAAACCGGCCACACCAAAGACTCCGCACGTCAGCTCGAGTTCACGTTCTTCCCGACCAATGCCGACCGTTTCCGCGCCGGTTATACGTACGACCTTTCGTGGGCCGGAAACAAAATCTTCACCTCCACCAAATCGCAGTTCGCCACCCCGGGCTTCCGCATCCGATTTGACTGGGACGGCTTCTATGCCCTGGCCGGTGCCAAATCGACTCGTCAGATCATCCTGACCAAAGACAACGACGACGTCGCAAACCGCGAGCTCGGCGCCTTCTGGGGCGGCATCTTCGGACTCGGCTATATCGGCAACATGTGGGGCCTCGAGGTCAACGGCGCCATCTTCGATTCCGGCACCAACCCCAAACAGGGCGTGCAGGGAGAGGAAATCATCTCCGGCGGTCTTTCCGCACGTATCAGCGCGTTCTCTGAAGGCTTCAAGCCCGAGGCTTCCATCGACTATCGACTCTATCGAAACAACGACGACAGCTTCGAGGCCTCCAACTACTTCCTGCGCAAACCCAAAAATTATGAAGCCTTCACATGGCGCGTCTCCATCGAAGGAAACTGGCTCACCCAGACCCTTGCCGACTTTGAAACCCTCGGACAGACCAAGCGCATCGATGCCTTCGCCGGTGCCCTTCGCGCCGACTTCTATGTCGGCAAGCTCGCCATCAACGTCGACCTCGTCTACCGAGACCTCTACTTCATCCTCTTCAACGTCCCCGGTCTCGATCCTTACTACGCGCTGCCCAAAGACTCCGACTCCACCCCGGAAATCATGTTCGCCGTCAAGGGCGAATACTGGTTTGAATCGACCAACCTCCTGCCCTCCCTCCAGTTCGGTATCCAGAAACCGGCGTCCTACCGGGGCCGCGTCAGCGAGACGATCAATTCGTCCGAACTGGCCGGCGGCAAGCAGACCGTGGCCATCATGGATTCAAGCACCCTCATCGCGTTCCCGAGCGGAAACGAACCCAAAGAGGTTTACTCCATCAAGGCGGCCCTGCGCTGGGACCTCTCCGACATGATGAGCCTCATCGGCGAAATCACCTACCAGTATGACCGAAACCAGCTTGGACGCCGCAAAGACACGGTCGATTTCACGGCCGAATACTTCATGCGCGACCCCCACGTCCTCGGTCTTGGTATCTTCGCTCAGGCCCGGTTCTAATCATGGCGTCCCTCTGTCGAGTCCCGACCGCCAATGGCCAGGCCCGACAGCATTTCGTACCCCGTGAAAACGTGCCCGCATTCCGCCCCTTCCCTCCCCTTTCGGGGGAGGGAAGGGGTCGTTTTTCGCCAAAGGCGAAACGCAGACATGGGTGACGGGACGAGGGGGGCGCGGCGTATTGAGCCCGGATGGGCGAAATAGCCGCGTTGGGGGGACACTTCCCCCCCCCACACACACCCAAAAAAGAGACAACACGCCATCCTCGTGATATTCTGGGGGCATGATCGACGATCATGCCCCTGATTTTTACACCGCCTATGGGCGCAGATTGCACCCCATCTTGTCTTTAGATTACAGTGCTTCGAGATTCTCGATTTTTTGATATTCGGCCTGGCGAATTATTCCCGCTCATCATGGCCGCCATGGGTACGTTTGCCTCCATTGCCAGCGTCGTTCTCGGGCGAACCCTGAGCGACGCCATTCTTTTGTCGGCCAGACCTGCGCTCAACGTGGCCAACTTCTTCATTTTTTCAAGCCTGGCGCTCATGGCCGTCTCGCTCGTCTACTTTCAGCTGCTGCGCATCGTTTCGGCAACCAAACTGCACATCGCCATCCTGCTGATTTCGGCCCTGGGGGCGATGCTGTTCCAGCACGCCGACACGTCTTCGCATCTGACCGTGCTTTCGTACGCCATTTTTCTCATCACCGCGCCGGCGCTTGGAAACATCATTATATGGAACGCCATCGGAGACGCCTTTGACGCACGACAGGGAAGACGGCTTTTTCACATGGTCTGCGCGGCTTCGACACTCGGGGGCATTGCGGCCGGATGCGTCATTCCCACGCTGATCAGGGAGTTCGGGATTCCGGCGCTTCCCATCGCCAACGCAACGGCATTCACGCTGATGTGCCTGCCCGTGATCGTCCTGCGAAAAAAGCGGAGACAGGAAAGAACGGCGTTTTCGGTTTCCGGGGAGGGCAAAAGAACGCTGCGCAGCGATTTTGTGTCCGCGTTCAGAGACATCGTCAACTCACCCCTGCTCAAAAATCTCTCACTCATCTTTTTTCTGACGGCACTGACGACGAATATCATCGATTTCGTGCTCAAATATTATCTCCAGACCAACTTCGACAAGGAAGGCATAGCCATCTTTTACGGGCACTTCAACGCCGTTTCCAACACGTTCAACCTCCTGGTGCAGCTCACGCTGCTGTCGCAGTTTCTCACGCGGTTCAAAACGCGGACGCTTTTTGCCATGACGCCCGTCGTCCTGCTTTTCTTTACGCTGCCGTTTCTCTTTGTATACAGCGCAGTCGCGGTCGTCGCGCTCCGGTTTATGGACGTCGCCCTGAGGTTCACCGTCCAGGATGCCGCTCGCGAAATCGCCATTTCAAGCCTCCCAAGGCTCCTCAGAAATCGCTCCAAGGTCGTCTTCAAAGGCGTCATGAACCCCATGGGCGGCATCACGGCGGGGCTCCTTCTCAACGCCCTGGCCCCGTTCATCAACCCTCAGTTCGCCCCACTCATCCTCATCCCCGTCATCGGCATCACGCTCTATTTTGTCAGAGACCTCAACCGGTATTCCGCCGATCACCTCTTCAAACAGCTGCGCCTCGGCACAACAAACACATCCGGCGACGGTCTGAACCCAGCCTCCGAGGGGACGGGCGAAAGCCCAGGCCCCATCAGCTACAATCCCGAAATGCTCATGGACGACTCCCCAATTGTACGCGAAGCCACCCTCGATGCCATCCTCATTACGCGCGACTTCGACTTGCAGACACACAGCGACATCCATCGTTTCGCCAACGCACTCGTCGCACGTGAGGTCCGTCTGGCACAGGCCACGCTCACCCTCATCCAGTTCGTCCACGAAAATGAACCCTCCACCCAGGACGACGCCCCAAGCAAAAACACCACCCTCGACACGCTCCAGGACGCATACGACAAATCCGTCTTTCGCCTCTTCAAGGCACTCATGACCCTGTACCAGAAAGACATGATTCAGACGATCTTTCAGTCCCTTTCGGCCGAACGCACATCCACGAGAGTACAGGCCATCGAGCTGCTCCAGCTCACCCTCACCAACACCCCGTACGCCAAGCGCATCCTCGTCCTGTGCGACGACTTCCACCTCAGCGAAAAAGTCATACGCCTCGACGATATCGAACACATGTCACCAGAGGATGCCATCATCATTCTCGAAAGCGAACAGGACCGAAAAATATCAAAAATCCCATCGCAAATTGCTAAACTGTTCCCCACCTTTGTGGCACTCCAGCATACCATGCTCTCCATGCCCTCGCGTTCTTCGTAATGCGTTTTGTTTCGACCCAACACTGCTCAGATGCATTCAAACGATGAATACAAAAAATCCTCACAAGGCCACTCCACCGCATCCCCCGAGACAAAAACCGTACAACGGCAAAGAGCTCTACCTGCAGATCGAGGACGGAAAAGACGTCTTTTATCGCGGAACTTACGTGACGCAGATTCCCCTCTCGGGCTCTCCCCTCCTCGTCGGACGGAGGGATGTCCTCGCCGGACATTACCCAGACATCGACCTCGCCATGTACTGGAAGGAAGACCGCGCCGTGTCCAGAAAACATCTCTCCATCTACGCCGATATGAACGGCGTCTATTACGTCGAGGACATCTGCAATAACAACGTCACATTCCTCAACGGAAAGGACCACCCCCTCAACAAGGAACGCGCCGAACTCACCCCAGGCGACCGGATCTTCATCTCCAACGCCATCGTCATCGCCTTTTGCACGAGAGGATAATTGTGGAAGAATCAGAGTTTCTCAGCGCCATTTGTGTGCGCATTCAGGCTGCCGAACCCGTCCTGTGGATACAGACCGACGACGACGCATGGCTGGCCATGACGATCAAAAATGCCCTCACCGCCAAACAGATTCCGTGCGAAATCACCGAAGCCCCCTCCTGGGACGCATCAAATGCGCGACGCGTCTTCATCTGGCAACCCCCCACAGCCGCCGACATCCTTGCCCATGAACGCGACCTGGCCCGCCTCCTGCGCCAGATGCGCGCCCAGACGACGTGCGTCATCCTCGTTCCACGCTCCCTCCACAAACCCACTTTTCTCGACCCCGTCCCCCTCCTCGACGCCCCCCTGCCCGACTGGAATGCCCGACGCACCCTCATTTCCCTGGCCCTCGGATCCCTCGCCAAAGACCCCCGGCGTCTCGAACGCATTGCCGCCGTCTCCGCCGGACTCTCCCGCGTCCAAATCTCACGCATCCTCGCACGATGCCTCGTCGAAGCCCGGGAAACACAAAACTTCGACGACTGGGAAAAACGCGTCGTCCAGGAAAAAAGACAGCTCCTCGCCGACAACCTCTCCCTCGACGTCATCGACGACCCCGCCACCATCCAGGACCTCGGCGGCGCAGACGACCTCAAACAATGGCTCCAGCTGCGCGCCTCCGCCTTCACCCAGGACGCACAAAACTTCGGCATCCAGCCACCCCGCGGACTCCTCCTCGTCGGTATCCAGGGATGCGGAAAATCCCTCGCCGCCAAGGCCATCGCCAATACTTGGAAATTCCCACTCCTCCAGCTCGACATGAGCGCCATCTTTTCCACCGCACAGGCCCCGGACGCCGTCCTCCGCCAGGCACTCGCCGTCGCCGACGCCATGTCCCCTGCCGTCATCTGGTGCGACGAAATCGAAAAAGCCTTCGCACAGGACGCCGACCCCACCACGCGACGACTCCTCGGACACATCCTCAACTGGATGCAGGAACGACGCTCCACCGCCTTCTTCGTCGCCACCGCCAACGACATCTCAAACCTCCCCGCCGAACTCATGCGAAAAGGACGATTCGACGAAATCTTCTTCCTCGACCTCCCCACCGACTCCGCACGCCGCGACATCTTCGCCATCCACCTGCGAAAGCGAAAACGCGACCCCAACCAATTCGACCTCGCAAAACTCGCCCAGGCCACGCAGAATTTCTCCGGCGCCGAAATCGAACAGACCATCATCGCAGCACTCTTCTCCGCCTTCTCAAAACGCTCCACCCTCACCACCGACCACATCCTCGACGCCGCCCACGACATCGTCCCCCTCTACAAACAGCGCGAACACGAAATCAAACAACTCCGAGAATGGGCTTCCGAACGCACCCGCATGGCAAGCGCCGACGAACGACTCCTGTCCTACTTTTCATAAACATAAGATTTGCGGGGCGCGGGCTATCGGCTGCGCCGATACGCCACGCGCGCGGCGCTATCCGCCACAGCGGATACGCGCCGCTTTTTTTGTGAATTTTTGCACACAAACGAAACAAAATAGCAAACGGTTTCGGGTTAAACCGATTTGAGCCACCAAGTATGTTTTTGAGTTAAATCCGTGGAGATACCACTGCTGTTCCACAACTTTTCAGAACAGCGCAAGCTGAGAATTTACAATGGGTTCCGTCATCTTGGGTATGAGACAATCGTCGAGAATTTCATTTGAGAACAAATTAATACGTATCCAATTTAAAATTTC
>CAMCLY010000089.1 GCA_945875805.1 uncultured Myxococcales bacterium
CCATGTCGGGGGGCGTGGGGGGACTTCGTCCCCCCACACAAAAAAACAATCTCCTCGGGGGGCGTGGGGGGACTTCGTCCCCCACACACAAAAAAAAACTCTCCTACAAAAATAGGCTGGTTGTCATTTTGGGACAAATACGATGTGATGAAGGCCGCATTGGAGAGGAGGTGCGATGAATATTGGGGAGTTTGTGCATGAGGGTCTGGACAGACTGGCGCGCATCAAACGGCATGTGCGCACGCGGATCAACGTCATTCCGTCCATGCCGTCGGCGGCGGTCGTTTATCACGAGGGATATGGCGGAATTGACGAATATATTTCAGACAAAGGCCGTGCACGTAAAATTTTCCACTATCTACAATACGAAGGTTGCATCGAAGAATCACAGGCGGTCTCGCCAAAGACGGCCACCATTACGCAACTCGCGATGGTGCACGATTTCGCATACCTTTCGCAACTGAGCGAACCGGAGGTGGGAGAGCGGATTTTTGGCCAGGGCCTGACGGAAGACATGCAGCGCGTGGGAATTGAGCAACAGCGGCTGATGACGGGGGGAACGCTACGGGCTGCGCGCATGGCCGTGTCGAGCCTTTATCCGAGACGTATCATCAATCTTGGCGGCGGCTTCCACCATGCCTACCCCGAAGGCGGCTATGCGTTCTGCGTGTTCAACGACGTGGCCGTGGCGATTGCACACCTGCGAAAACACGGATTCCACGCGCCGATCCTCATCATCGACCTCGATTTGCACCAGGGGGACGGATCGCGAAAAATCTTTGCACACGACCCAACCGTGGCAACCTATTCGGTACACGCCGAAAACTGGAACCGCGAACCGGCAGAAATGAACTTTGACGTAGCTCTCGGACCGGGCTATGGCGATGCAGGCTATCTCGAAGCAATCCGGGCGACCCTGCCAAACGTCGTACACCAAGTCCAACCCGAACTCGTGTTCTATCTCGCTGGCGTCGATGTGGCCGAGGACGACGAACTGGGCGACTGGCGCATCTCGCACGACGCCATCTTTGAACGCGACCGCTTTGTCGACGACGTCGTCGGAAAGCGCCGCATGGTCATTGTGACGGCAGGCGGTTATGGACACAACGCCTGGCGTCATTCCGCACGCTTTTTTGCCTATCTCCTGAGCGGTCTCGAAAAACCCGTCGAATCCCACAACGAACGACTCATCCGCGCCCTCAAGGCACTCGCCCGATCCATGCCCGTCCATACCTTGACGACAACGGAATTTGACGACGAGCTGTTCTTCGATTTTGGCCAATCCATCCGCCGCACACGCCTCTTCGATTTTTATTCCAAATACGGCGTCGAATGCGCCCTCGAAAAAATCGGCATCTTCGCCCACCTCAAAAAAATCGGCTTTCCCCTCCCCTGCCTGGAGTTCGATCTCGACCACCCCAACGGACAGTGCGTCCGCCTTTATGGCGAAGAAGAGAAGCGTAACTTACTCATAGAATGTATTTTAGACGAAAAACGAACCTATTATCCAAGCAAAAATCCAAACACCGCCCCCGTCGAAATCAAGACACTCTGGATCGAATGGCTGCTGTCCCAAAACCCGACAATCCTGGCCACGCGCCCGCTCCTTCCCGGCCAGACGCATCCGGGCCTCGGCTGCCTTCCCAAAATCATCGGCCTTCTTTTCATGGTCTGCGATCGCCTCAAATTCGACGCCATCGGCTTCAATCCCGCCCATTATCACGTCTGTTTTCTCGCCAAAGGTCAGGGCTTTTTTGTCCAGGCGGCCGACGAAGCCCATTTCCGCGTCGCGCAAAATCTCACGGCCGGCCTCAACCTTCAGGCCGCAAGTCAGTGTCTCGACGACGGCTTGTTTTGCGAGGGCCACGTGTTCAAATGGACGCCCGCCAGAATGCTCATCCCCATCTCCCCCAACGCCTTTGCACACTTTCACGACCGCGCATGGCAACTCGAAGTCGAAAAAATCTCGGCCTCTGAAATGCGCAAATACCGGAAAAACGGCATCCCCCAAGGCTATCGCATCCACCCAACCTCCCCAGCCCTACCCGCCATGCCACCTGCCAGTTCCCCCAACGCTGACTCTGGTGGGGGGACGCCCCCCTGAGGCGCTCGGTCGCGCGGCTTCTCGCCTTGCGCCCCACGCGCCTACCCCCCGTGCGGGGACACCCCGCAACGCCCCGTTCGTGCTACATAATATTTTGCCGTTCCCACTCGAACGGCCACAAACCTGGAGAACTACGACATCATGTGTGGAATTATCGGATATGTCGGCCCGCGCGACAGCGTGCCCATCCTTCTGTCCGGTCTGAGCAGACTCGCCTACCGTGGATACGATTCGGCCGGAATCGCGGTCTGTCATGAAGGCGACATCGACTGCCGCCGGGCCCATGGAAAACTCGAAAACCTCATCGAACGACTCAAACACGACCCCATGCGCGGAAGAACAGGCATCGGCCACACACGCTGGGCAACCCACGGCCGCCCCAGCGAGTCCAATGCACACCCACAACGCTTTGGAAAATTCGCAATCGTACACAACGGAATCATCGAAAACTTTCTCGACCTGCGCGAAGAACTCAGAGCGCACGGACACGAGTTCGTTTCCGAAACCGATACCGAAATCGTCGCCCACCTCATTTCGGACTGTTACGACGCCACGCATGATTTTGCAGGCGCCGTCCGCATGGCATTGCGCCGCGTGCGCGGTTCCTATGCGATCGTCGCGCTGTGCTCGGATTTTCCCGACGAACTCGTCGCCGCAAGAAATCAGTGTCCACTGCTCGTCGCCGTCGGCGAAGGCGAAAATTTTGCCGCAAGCGACCTCGCGGCCGTACTCGCACACTCCAGACAAGCCATCTTCCTCGAAGACGGCGACATCGCACAAATCCGCGCTTCCTCTGTCGTCATCACCGATTTGTCCGGTGAACACGTCGAACGCAAAATCCAGTCGATCGAATGGGACATCTCCGCCGCCGAAAAACAGGGCTACCCTCACTACATGCTCAAAGAAATTCACGAACAGCCGCAAAAAATCACCGATACCTTCCGCGGCCGTATGCTCGAAGCCGAAGGCGAGGTCAACCTGGATGAAAACATCGAAAAACTCCATCTCGAAACGTGCCGACGCCTGCAAATCGTCGCATGCGGAACGAGCTATCATGCGGCTTTGCTCGGAAAATACCTCATCGAACAATACGCTCGCATCCCCGTAGATGTCGACGTCGCCAGCGAATATCGATATCGACAGCCGATCATCACCCCCGACGACGGATTCATCGCCATCAGCCAAAGTGGCGAAACCGCCGACACCTACGCATGCCTCAAACTGGCGCGCCAGCACGGGGCAAAAATTCTGGCAATCTGCAACGTCATGGATTCGAGTATCCCGCGCGCCGCCGACGCAACCTTCTACACGCGCGCCGACCCGGAAATCGGCGTCGCCTCCACCAAGGCATTCACCACACAATTGGCCTCCCTCACCCTGCTCGCAATTCACTTTGCCCGGCGAAAAAACGCCATCGACGTCGCCACAGCACAACGCCTCTTGCGCGCTTTGCGCGCCGTCCCACAACAGATGGAACGCGTCCTCGAACAGTCCGATCACGTGCGCGCCTGCGCGCAAAAACTCCTGCGCGCCAATTCTTTCTTGTTTTTGGGACGCAACCTCCACTATCCCATTGCACTCGAAGGCGCGCTCAAACTCAAGGAAATCACGTACATTCACGCCGAGGCCTACCCCTCCGGCGAAATGAAACACGGACCCATTGCCCTCATCGACGACCGGCTTCCCGTCATCGTCATTGCACCCAAAAACCCGACGTACGAAAAGACCCTCTCAAACCTTCAGGAAGTCAAGGCGCGCGGCGGGCGTATCATCGGCATCGTCACACAAGACGACGACCGCCTGACGCGCGTTTGCGAATCCGCCTTCCCCATCGAAGACTGTGAAGAAATCGTCCAGCCTTTTCTAAGCGTACTCTACCTCCAGCTCCTCGCCTATCACCTGGCCGATCTCCTCGGAAACGACATCGATCAGCCGCGAAACCTGGCCAAATCCGTCACCGTCGAGTGACACAAGCTCATTTTCGAGTCTGAAACGGACCAAAATTGCGCAAGTTTTGCGGAAGCGCCGTCACCGGAATGTCCTGAGCCATGGCCGCCAGACGGCGCCTTCGTATCACCGTGCGTCTCCACAACGCAATGCTCAGCGCAAAAATGGCAAAGACAGAGATAAAGAAAAACAACCCATCCTGCGAAAAAATCGACGCCCAAAGGCTTTCTTCGCGCGCCATACTGTCGCGCCATGCCGAAAACGCGGCCTTCGTCGATTGACCGTAATTCTTGGAAAAGGCCACTTCAAACGGAGTCCCCGTGGCAGTCTCGCGAATAAGGTTTTTCATCGTCTCGTCGCCATATTGTTTGGCAAGCCACGAAACAAAATGGGCGCTCTGCGCATACGCCAAATCGACGATGGCCCCGGTCTGACCAAAAGCCGCACCAATGCCATCGAGTTCGATCAAACGACCTGCCATGGCGGCACGCCCCAATGTTTCGGCGCGAGTCAGGTTCCAGTCGTCGGTGACAAGCATCGCCAACCCTTCATAAAACCAATGCGGAAACACATTGTCCTGCGCAAAACGGCGCAATGCCACGTGATTGAGTTCGTGCGCAAGCGTCATTTCGGGTTCCACGCGCGACATGCCGCGAGGCGACAGTCGAATGAGAATCACCCCGTCGCGCAAAATCGTCAGACCCGCCGCCCAGTCGGGCGCGCGCCCCTGTGAACCCAATGCCTCAAAGTACGCATTGATGTCACCAAGCAAATAAATGTGAACACCCGCCACCGTTTCTGGAGGCAGAAAACGCATCGTCCGCGCGCGCGCCGTTTCGGCCGTCGAAATCACCGACTCGGCTCGCTGCCCATAAGCCGGCGAAAAATAAAAATGCAACGTAGCCTCGTCGCGAGACACAACCCCGGACATCACCGGATGGTCCAACCGCGACTCGCGACCAAGCCACGATTCCACGCGGCTTTCATCCAGTTCCAACGCAAAATGCGCGCTCTGTTCGCTCTGCGCCCAGCTCGACAAAGGACAAAAAGCGACCATGAATACAAAAAATAGAAAACGGAAAAAACGCGGCAGCCCATGCATGATCCCTCCTGGCCAAACGCATCGTGCGAGTTGGACACGGCGACGATCCGGTAATCACTGCCCAGGGATAGTCAAACCACGCATTCAAGGGTTTTCAAACGACACCACAACCCCTCCAGAAAACCCAGGCAACGGACGTTGAAACACGTCCTCACTCTGCCGGTCGTCGAGAAGGTTTCTCATCACGAGCGACACCGACACGTGCGAGTTCACGCGATACGTCACGTCCATATCCAGCCGCCACCGCGCAGGCGTGTATGAGGTTCCCGCCATCGTGCGCGCCATGCGAGAAAGATAATCCACGCGAAATTCGGCCATGACGCGGGGGCCTTGCCAATACAGCCCACCCCACGCGTGGTGTTCGGGAGCCGTCGCCAGTACATACCCGTCGCGCGTCCGGGCATCCACCCACGCATACCGCGCACGCATACCAAGGCCTCGCCATACGCGAAGTTCACCGTCCACTTCAATCCCGCGCGCATGGGCAGCACCGATATTTTTAGAGACAAACAAGTGGGGCATCACCGGGACAAACCGTATCAAATCCCAGTGGTAATTATAAAATCCCACCACCGAAAGACGGGCAAAACCATCCCAGGACACCCGATTGGAATAAGACGCATCATGCGTCCCCTCGACATAAAATGAAACGCCCACTTCATCGAGCACGCTGCGCTGGTTCTTGAGGTCGGCGTTGCCTCTCATAAATTCGGTGCGGTAATACAATTCGTCAAACGTCGGCCGGCGTTCGGACATCGAAACACTGGCCCAGACATCCAGCCATGGCGGCAACCTGAAAGCCACGCCCAAAACCGGCGAAACCATGACGTCCCCGTCCACCTGAACTTCGGCACGAACGCCGGCATGAAGACGAAGACGTTCTTCCAACCACCAGGCTTTTTGGGCCACTTCGAGCGAAACCAGATGACGCACATGCACCGCAGACCACATGTCATTCGACTCGATCTGTTCGGTCGAAATATGCTGACCATCATACCCAAGCGTCACCGACGTCATCCCCCAAAGGCCTTCGTAAAACTCCCCCTGGATGCGCGCGCGCGTCTGGTTGTCGAGATCGTCGGATTCGGTGCGTTTCCCTCCGATATAAGAGGTGGGATTCTCGTAATGGCGCGCCGCCACCCGATGGGATGCGTTCCCTTTAAGAATGAGATATGCCGAACCAACGGCAAACGCATCCCCCTCGACATGAACGCCCGTCAAAGACATCCACTGACTGGCCGCCGCACGGCGAAACGACGCCGGATACTCCGAAACCCCTGGCTCCTGTCGATCGATGGCCCCAAAAAATGAAAATCCCTCCACGCGCGCGCCCGGCACTCGAAACTGCCCCGCCACCTGACCGCCAACACGCGTGGCACGGTTGTGCCTGCGCCACTGCGAGGTGCCCTGTTCGTCCAGATACCCATATTCACCAAGCGACGCGTCGCCAAACGCCGCCACCTCCAGACCGTTCTCCCCCGTCGCACGCGGCGACTGCACAAACAGTCCAAAATCCCCCAGCGTCGTCGCGCGGACCGAACCCAGCACCGGGCGTTTGGATCCCACCAAATCAATACTGCCCCCAACCCCAATGCCAGAACCCACCCCCGTCGGCATCAGGCGCGCCTCCGACAAAAGTTCCGCCGGTATCAGCGAAAGATCGGCACTCCCGTCCGACAACGCGTTAACCCCCACCGAACGGTAAGACACAGCCACATCCTGCGCGCCAGCCCCACGAAATGCCACGGTCTGACGCTGAAGACGCCCCCCGTTCTCCGACACGCGCGCACCGGCCAGTTGCCCCAACGCTTCATCGACATCCAGTCCATGCGGCGCGTTTTCAAATGAAATCACCTGCGCTCGCACAATTCGATCGTCATACGAAACCCGGGAATCACGCGCATTCCCTCCATGCGAATCCTCTAGATCCCCTTCGCAAACCTCCACCGCTGCGAGTTCCAATACGCGATCTTGCGCACTGGAATGCGCAGGAATCGCAAACCACACCCATAAAAAAAATCCCCGCATAAAGCGGGGATTTTTGATTCCACGACGAAGACTACTCATCCTGTTCCGGAGCGTCTTCGTTCTCGGCAGGCGCGGCATCCCCTTCTTCGGCGGCCGCTTCACCCTTCTTGTAGGGCTCAAAATCCGGAAGCGGCGGGTTGGACGGCGCATAATTGAGCTCAAAACGATAAATACCGCGCACCCCAAGAATATGCCCAGACACGTTAAAGTCGAGTTTGCTCTCCGACGACGGCGTCTCAAAGAAAAACACGTCTTCAATCTGTTCGCCAGGTTTGATCTCGATCGCCCCAGGCTGCTGACCTTTGCCAAGCTCGCCGGATTTGAGCTTGACGCGCTTGAGCGCCAGACCGCCCGACATCCGCATATTGATGCCAGAGACAGGCATCGTATGGCTCGGGTTGTAGCTCGTGGCTTTGTCCGACGTATTCTTGATCGTAACATACACGGACATGACAGGCGTGGTCGTATATCCATAAGGATATTTGAGCTTGGTGGCAGGCGGCATCACAGGCGCAATCTCGGCGTATTCCTGAACGACACGAGTCACCGTCATTTCAATGCCATCGACGACGGCCGGAGCGTTGAGCCCCGACGGGGGAACAGGCTTGATTTCCTCGACCGGCGGCAACAATATCCTCAACGATTTGATGTTCTTGGCGTCCTTGGGGTCTTTGACTCCTTCGGAGAACATCACTTTCGTCGGAATGAGCATGACAAGCTGCCCAATGCCATCCACCGGTTTCTCAAACAGGTATTCGTCGATGATTTCTTCCCCAGGCGCCAACGTCACCGGGTGTACCACCTGGCTCGGCGTCTGAACCTGCTTTTCAAATTTGATGTAGTTGACAAAAACACGCGGATCCGGATCACCCTCACTATGCTCAATGCCAGGATCCGTACAGATCAACACGCGATTTCCACCATCCGCCCCGTTGTGCAACGGCTTGTAGGTCTTGGGGGCATCCGACGTGTTCCGAATCTTCAAACGCAATACTGCCACCGGCGTGGCCGTCGCTGGGCGCATGGCCTCTTTGGTCCCATTATCAATAAAATCGGGTTCTTCTATATTGAAGCTCACCACCGACACTTCAATCCCACTCGCCGTCTGAGCAGCCTGTCCTACGGCTTTGGGGGCTTCCGGCAGCTCGGGCTGACAACCCAACACTCCAAACGCCACCGACGCCGCAAACATCGCTACCAACCATTTCGCACGAATTCTCATGTCTTCTCTCGCTATGGACAGTACAAAAACGGATGCCGTAAAAAAACGGCGCATAATTTCTACTACGCAGATAACCTCCTTGTCAAAAACTCATTTGCAATCCCTACCACAACCCCACACAAATTCCCCCACAGCGTCCATGCCTCAAAATACCTGTCCAAAATGTGACAATCGAATTTTCACCCCCATCTCAGATTCTGCTAAACTCTCAAAAGACTTGAAGCTGGCACGCATCGCAATTCGCGATACTGCATACTTTTACACATGTTTCGCATCGTTGCGATTTCTTTGCACCACATACCTCTTTACGGGGAAGATTATGTCACCCAAACACCCACTTATCGCACTTTGTGCGCTTCTCATCCCAGCTTGTGCCGAAGTCATCGATGCCACAGAATGCATCAACGGCTCCCGACAATGCGATGAAAACGCCATCTTTCTGTGCTCACAGGGCGTATGGACTTTTGAACAATCCTGCGGCTCCACAAAAACATGCGACCCCGCCACATGGACATGCCTCCCAATCCCATGCACAAACGGCACGACCAAATGCCAGGAAAACACCGTCGTGGCCTGCATCAACAGCGCATGGGTCATCGTCGAAACATGCCGTTCCAACCAGACCTGCGCCCTAGACCGCCTCGCATGCGTTCCACAAAATGCCACCTCATGCATCCCACAGTGCATCCAGGGCATCTGGACACAATGCGACGCCTACGGCCATGCCTCACAAATTTCATGCGCCGACGAGGGCAAAATATGCGGGCTCGGAAACGACGGACTCCCCGCCTGCATCCTCCCCCCGTGCACCCAAGACGTTTGCACAAACGCCTCCATACAGACATGCACAAACGGCATCCTCGGCGCCCCATCCCCATGCCCCCTCGACACAAACGCCGCCTCCATGGGATGCAACCAAACCCACTCCGCATGCGCCATCGAATCCTGCCAAAACGGGTTCACCCTCTCCGGAAATACATGCGTCAAAGACGGCACCCCGTGTACCCAAGACGTTTGCACAAACGGATCCCTACAGACATGCACAAACGGCATCCTCGGCGCCCCATCCCCATGCCCCCTCGACACAAACGCCGCCTCCATGGGATGCAACCAAACCCACTCCGCATGCGCCATCGAATCCTGCCAAAACGGATATATCTTGTCCGGAAACGCATGCACCCTGCCGAAATCCTGCACAAACGGATCTTACTCCGTCCCGCATGATGCCTTCGGATGCAAGGACTCCTCGACCTACGCAGGCTGCAGCAACGGGGAATGGATCATCGAAGAACAATGCACAACCTCCGTCGCCAACGCCTCCCCCGTGTGCGCCAACAACGCCTGCGCCTTCCAATGCCACGAAGGGTTCTCGCTCTCTAACGGCGCCTGCATAGCTCCACAAACGACAAAATTTTACACCGATTTCGAGTGGATCCCTGCCACCGCCGAATCCAACTACACAAAGTCATATTCTTTTGAACACTCGGATTATACCATAAAAGCAGTCGGACGCTTTGATAATCTCTACTTCATCGAAAATCAGAGCGTCATCATCGGACAAAACAAAAATACCAACAGTGGCATTTTTGTATCCTTCGATCCCACCACCCTCGACAATATACAAATGGATTACATCGCATGGGACAAAGGTACGATAAGAATTTCTAATGGCATCCACACAAAAGAAATTACGATTACCGAAAACAGCACAAGCACCGTCCTCACCAAAACCCTCACTTTCTCTGATTCCGCTGTGACTTCCTTCTCCATTACATCGACCGGCCGCGTCGTCATCGACAATCTCTACTGGTCGATTTCTCCTTAATTTTATATATTTATATTCTATATACTTATACACGATTTCCCTTATACACGTTTTCCCTTCTGGTCGCGCGCCCTATGGCCTGCGGCCATACGGGCACGCCGCCGGGCTATCTCCGATACGCCCGGCGCTTTTTTTTTCGTCTCTGTACCACAGACATTCACCTCGCCGACGAATCCAAAGGTGCCACCGGAACACCAAAATAAAAGCGCGACGTATTGAGGCCCCAACAGGGGACGAAATAGGCGCGCGGGCAGGGCGTATGTCCGGGGCCAACGGCCCAGGGCATAGCACGCCCACAAACACACCACGCCCATCCCCCATGACGAATAATTGCAACCATGTTGCATAAGCGCTAAAACGCCGGCCTGTTTTCTGCGGGAGGGTTTTGTGCACGACCAGGCTTATCGCGATAAATTTTGGGCATTTGTGAGTGTTTTTGGGACGCTTTGGGGCGGGCTTGAGCTGACGCTCGGCACGTTTCTGCACGTGCTGCATGTCCCCAAAACGGGGTTCATCATGGTCACGTTGAGCCTCATTTTGCTGCTCGCGCAGAGGCGGATTTTTCCGGCGCGCGGAAGCACGCTGTGCATCGGGGTGGTGGCGGCGTGCATCAAGAGCCTGTCGCCGGGGGGGATTATTCTTGGGCCAATGCTTGGGATTCTCGGCGAGGCGCTTTTCGTGGAGCTGTGCCTGCTCGCGGGAACGGGGGCGGTGACGAGTGTGGCGGCTGGTGCGGTGGCACTGTTCTGGTCGCAGGTGCAGTCGCTGTTCAAGCTGTGGCTGTATTATGGAAAGGATTTTCTCGACGGCGTGATTTCCATGGTCGAAAAGTTTTTGCGCATCGAATGGACGTCGACGCTCAGCTGGGGGCTGCTCGGGCTGTGGGGCGGCATCATCGTGATCACGGGCGCCACGGCGGGCCTGGTCGGTCGGCGAATCGGACGGCGCGTGACGGCCGCCCTCGAGGAGGCCAATGCCGGACAGGACGTGCACGAACCCCTCCAAATCCCCGAAAATCCTACCTTTTACGGGCACTCCAAGCGCTCGCTCGACGCACAAATTCTCAAAACGCGTTTTCTCGTTTTGCCTTTTGCCCTGCTCTCACTCGCCATCCAGTTTTCCGGAAATCTTCTCTGGTCCTCGATCGGCCTTGCGGTCTGGATTGCCGTGCTGGGCGTGTGCGCCCGCGGGGTCATTCGCGCGATATGGTGGCCGAGATTCTGGGCTCTGACCGTCGCCATCAGCGTGCTCTGCGGCGTTTTTATCGCCTGGGGGCTCGACGGCGAATGGCAATGGCAGTTGGGATGCGAAGCGACGGCGAGAATGCTCGTGCGCGGGTTATATGTATTTTCGCTCATTCAGTGGGCCACGCGGTGCGTGCGTCCCTCTGAATTTATGTCGTGCTGGCACAAACTGGGCCTTGATCCGCTCGGACTCGCCCTCATGCGCGCGTATGTCCTCCTGCCCGCCTGGAACGACCGTATGCAGGCGCTCCTCAATAATCGCCCCAAAGGTCTGCTCAATACCCTTCGATACGTCCGCGAATCGACCTTTCATTGCCTCATCGATGCCGTAAAACAAACAGAACGTTTGTAGCGCTTATTTTTGTCAAACCAAAACCCCGCCCTCTCCCCCGGCCCCTCTCCCATGGGGAGAGGGGAGCATGCTTCATAAAAAACAAAAAG